>CAUQJU010000140.1:0-4388 GCA_963518005.1 uncultured Campylobacter sp. | reverse complement strand
TACTGGGTCTCGTCGAGATGAGCTCACTAGAAAACGCTGCCATCTCGCAGCTCTCGGGCGGCCAAAAGCAGCGCGCCGCCCTAGCCCGCGCTCTCATGCGAAAGCCAGAAATTTTACTACTCGACGAGCCGCTCTCCGCGCTTGATAACGCCATGCGCGAAAAACTGCAAGACTACCTTGCCAAGGTGCACGCCGAGTTTGATATGACGACGATTTTGGTTAGTCACGACGTCGCGGAGATTTACAAACTCGCCTCAAAAGTTTTCGTGCTAGACGGCGGTAAAATCGCGCAGGAGGGCAGCCCTGGCGAGATATTTTTGAGACACAGGGGCTCGCAGAAATTTAGCCTGCCGGCAAAAATTTTAGAGATCTCAAAGCGCGACGCCATCTACGTAGCCGTCGTTTCCGTCGGTCAGCAGCTTTGCGAAGTAGCGCTAAGCGCCGCGGAAGCCGCAAATTTAAAATCAGGCGACGAAGCGGCGATAAGCGCCAAGGCGTTTGGGTTAAATTTACAAAAAAACGGTGGCGAAAACGACGAATTTTACGGCGCGAAATCGGGCAAATTTAACGAGCGAAACGCCGATATTTACGCGCAAAGCGAGCCAAAATGAGTATCGATTTTACGCCCTTTTACCTCTCGCTAAAGCTTGCTTTTATCTCGACTGCGATCCTGTTTTTTCTCATGCTGCCGGTTGC
Organism: uncultured Campylobacter sp.; assembly: GCA_963518005.1. Classification (GTDB taxonomy): domain Bacteria; phylum Campylobacterota; class Campylobacteria; order Campylobacterales; family Campylobacteraceae; genus Campylobacter_A. The sequence goes on along the minus strand of CAUQJU010000140.1, from coordinate 3,692 downwards.
GTTTTGGCTTAGCCGAGCGAGTTTTAAATTTAAACCCGTGCTAGAAGCCGTGATCTCGCTGCCTCTGGTGCTACCGCCTTCGGTGCTTGGATTTTACCTGCTGGTTTTTCTATCGCCTTACAACTTTTTGGGTAAATTTTTTGAGCAAACCTTTGATATCCGATTAGTTTTTAACTTTTCAGGCCTTATCATCGCTAGCTGCATTTACTCGCTGCCTTTTATGTTTCAGCCGCTTCAGGCGGGCTTTGCAAGTCTACCGAAGAGCCTTTTTGAGGCGAGCTACTCGCTGGGTAAAGGAAAATGGGAGACGCTTTTTAGAGTCGCTCTGCCAAACATCAAACCCTCGCTTCTAACCGCGCTCATAGTGAGTTTTGCGCACACTTTGGGCGAGTTTGGAGTCGTGCTGATGATAGGCGGCAGCGCCCCAGACAAGACAAAGGTCGCCAGTATCGCCATCTACGAGGCCGTCGAGCTCATGGACTATACTAAGGCGCACGTTTATTCGGCGATTATGCTGTTTATAAGCTTTGCGGTGCTATTTTTAGTCTATTTTTTCAACAATTCACACGCAAAGAGGACGCAATGAAAGATATAAACGCAAATCCGGTCAAATTTGACGAGCTAACGGGCGGCAAAAACTGCATAGTTTTTACCTATCCCAAAATGGGCGAGAGCGGGAAAGTTTTGCCTGAAAATTTAAAGGATTTAAAGGGGCTAACCGGCTGCACGCTTCAGTGCAAAGCCTATCAAGAAAACCTTGCTAAGCTAGAATCCGCAGGCTTTACGCTAATAGCCATCGGCTCTCAAAGCGTAGAAAAGATGAATGAATTTAAACAAAGCGTAGGCGCGAATTTTATCTTTTTAAGCGACGAAAACTTCGAGCTAGAATCCCCATTAAATTTACAAACTTTTACCACAAACGACGGTAAGAAATTTTACCGCCGCCAAACGCTAATCATCAAAAACGGCGAAGTCGTAAAAAGGTTTAACGACGTGGCCGAGCCCGCAAACGACGCAGCAAACGTACTTGCAGCGATAGAGCAGTTTTAAATTTCCGTCAAATTTACACAAGGCGGCGAGCGTTTTACGGCTCAAATTTGGACGCGAATTTGAGCCGTTTTGGAGTAAAATTTAAAACTCAAATTTGACGCCGAATTTAAAACGCGCACAAGCAAAACCGCAAGTCAAATTTTAAATTCCCGTCAAACGCAAATTTAACCTAACCCAAAATAATTTTTTTATATAATTACGCAAAAATTTAGGCGGGATATGAATATTTTTTCCATAGAATTTGGCTTGTGCTTTTTTATTTTTTGGCCGATTTATTATTTTTTAAACACGCGCCCGCACCTGCAAAAAGCCGTTTTACTCGCCTTTTCTTATCTATTTTTAGCCTCGTTCGGGCTTAAATTTCTAATCATAAATTTTATCTTTAGCACCGCCGTTTTTCTTTTTGCGAGAGCGAGCGAGAACAAGGACTCTGCGATTGCGTTTGCTGCGGGCGTTATTTTCGTGCTTTGCGCACTTACGTTTTTTAAATACGGCGATTATTTCGCGATCAAATTTACTCGCCTACACCTAGAAAATATCGCGCTGCCGCTTGGCATTTCGTTTTATTCGTTCATGAGTATCTTGCTGCTAAAGGCCGTGCGAGACGGCGAGATAGAGGCGCTGGACTACCTTGATACTCTGATTTTTCTTAGCTTTTTTGCCGCGATTATTTCGGGTCCGATTTTGCGGCCAAAGCCCTTTTTCGAGGCGCTAAACTCCCCCAAGGTTTTTCGCGCCAGCCCCGTTATATTCGCGCTTTTATGTTCCGCGCTTTTTAAAAAGCTCATAGTCGCAAACCATCTTTTCGAGATAGTAAGTCCCGTTTTTGCCGCACCCACCCTGCCCGCCTCGCAGCTTTTAGGCACGCTTTTTGGCTACAGCGTGCTGCTTTACGCCGATTTTAGCGGCTACGTGGACTTCGTGACGGCGCTTGGACTCATGTGCGGTTTTGCTTTACCGCAAAACTTCAACCGTCCTTTTACGGCGCGAAATTTAAAAATTTTCTGGCAAAATTGGCACGTCAGCCTCATGAATTTTTTCAAAGAGTGCGTCTATTTCCCGCTAGGAGGCAGTCGCGGCACGAAGGCGCAAACGCAGCTAAACGTGATGCTAGTCTTTGCGATTTCTGGCGTCTGGCACGGCGCGGGACTTAGCTTTTTGCTCTGGGGGCTCATCCACGGCCTTGGCGTCGTGTTTTTAAACTTAATCGACGAGCGCAAACGGCTAAATTCGGCGATGCTAGGACGATATTTTACGTTTATTTTCGTGAGCATGGTTTGGGTGTTTTTCACGATGGATTTTGAAGGAGCGGTGCGCTATATCGGGGCTATTTTTAAAAACTCTGACGGTGAGCTTCTTGCGATTTGCGCGCTGTTTGCAGGCGTTTTTGCCTTTGTATTTTTATACTCCGCGCTTGACGTTTATCCGGTTTTGGTTAAATTTTTTGAAAATATAAACGCCCTTTTTTCAGCCGTTTTTTTGGCGATTTTTGGGATAATTATTTACTTTTTGATGCCGCCTGGTATGCCTAACTTTATATATCAAGGATTTTGATGAGAGCGTTTTTTGGGGTATTTCTCGCATTTTTTACGCTGATTGCGCTATTTTTGCGACCGCTGTCAAACTACTACGAAGCCAAATATCAAAAGGATTTTTTCATCACGGACGAGCGCGCGATGGCGCTGAGCGATAAATTTATAAACATCGCAGAGGACGGCTTACAAAGCGCAAAATCGGCTCTGGATAAATTTATGCGGGTTTTTTGGGCTAAATTTAGCAAGCCTGATTTAAAGGGCGATAGAGTGGGCATGAGAGCGGCAACGCAAAATCAGACCGTAAATTTAAACGCTCAAAACCAACAAAACCAAACTGCAAATTCTAGCGCGCAAGATGAAGCGAATTTAACGACGAAAGACGCTCAAATTTCCCCCGTCGTATCCGATTTAAATTTAGACGAAAACGGTTCGTGGGAGATAAATTTAGCGAGTTTAGCGCAAAAAACCGCGCAAGAAGATAAAGCGCAGCAGGCAAAATCCCACGCTTTCGACATCGAGCTAAATGAAAATTTAGGCGTCATCTTGATAGGCGACTCCATAATGCAAGGCTTTGGCTGGGGCTTTGAAAACACGCTAAAAACAAGCAAAATCACGATAAAAAATCTAGCCAAAGCAAGCACCGGACTAACTAATAAAAAATTTTACGACTGGAGCGAAGAGCTAAAAAATGCGCTGGCAAATCTAAAAAACCGTCCGCAAAATTTGCTGATTTTAGCGCTTTTTGGCGCAAACGACGCTTATAGCTATGCCTTTGAGGGACGCGCGCTAGAGTTTGGCACGGATGCGTGGAAGCAGGCTTACGAGGGCAGGATAGCGCAGATATACGACATAGCGGACGAATACGGCGCTCAGGTCGCATGGCTGGGGATGCCCTGCATGAGGAGCGAGAAATTCGACAAAAAAATGAAAACGCTAAATCTCATCTACAAGGATGCCGCACAAAAACGAGGCGCGCGCTATATCGACATCGGCGGCGCGATCTGCGATAACGGCAAATATCTAAAGCAAGGCGCTGATAACAAGCCGCTGCGTAACGACGACGGCGTGCATATCAGCCTAAACGGCGCCAAAAAGGTCGCTCTTTAC
>CAUQJU010000139.1:0-4423 GCA_963518005.1 uncultured Campylobacter sp. | reverse complement strand
GCCTTAGGTTTGATAGAGAGCATGGATATAAATGCCGTCTCAAGCTCACTTGGCGGGCAAATAGTAAATGGCGGCGCACGAGAAATCATAAATGAAATATTAAAAAATATAAAATAAACTGGGACATAAAACCTGAAATATAAGCCAAGCGTCTAGGGCGGCTATGCTTAGGTTTGATGCGGCAAAAAGTCTAAATCCGTAGCTTGGCGGATCAAAAATAATAGCGCCGATTAGCGCGGCGGCATAGTTTACCGCCCGGTTTCGTCGAGCCAAGCTTTGGCTAGCAAGACTCTAAAATCCGGGCTAAACAAAATGAGCCTGCCGGACGAGCAAGAAGCCCCAAAACCTCGCGAATACGGCAAAAATCCGCGGTAAAATCTAAATTTGCGGCTTGTAGCGCGTCTAAAAATATCTGTAAGTCTGCACTAAAATTCATGCGTGTTATTTTAAGGCGACGCGGTAGAACGCAATCTCATATAGCGCCTAAATCATATTAGCGGCCTTGCAAAATGTATAAAAATCGCAAAGCTTAAATTTAAAGCTTGCCTTGCGGTTGAAAACTTAAAATCTCTGCTTTACTAAGATATATGCACCGTCGCCGCAAAGCTAAACTTGCAAAATTAAGCTAAATTTATAAGGGCGCTAAGGCGCCTGTTTACTCGTCAAACCACTTATCTAGGTTGCTGCCAAATTGGTGATTTTCGTGGATTCGCCTTAGTTCATCGGTTAGCGGCCTATACTCTATGTCGACGTATCCGGTTTCTCCATGTATCTTGATTATCGCCATTTGCGTTTGGCCTACTAGCGGGGTTTTACAGTATTTTGGCATTGCGATATTGCAACCGCTAGGAGACTGCATGCCGTATCCGGAATTTGTAGTATGATAGGTGCGAGTATAGGACCAAGTTGCAAGCATCATGTTGCCGATTAGCGGACGTCCGTATTCGTCAAACATCAGCATATTGCCCGGCGTTACGCCTCCGTCGCATGTTTTGCAAAGCATAGGAAGCGTTCCGCCGTAAAAATTTTTAAATGTTGTTCTTAAAAACCTACTATCGTATATATCGTAACCGTTTCTATCTCTTTTCTTGAATTTTAGGACTGTCAGCCTAGGATTTAATCTACTTTCGTCGCAGCTGGTTATGCCGCTTAGCGGATTGCCGGTGCTTATATCTCCGTGATACATTTCTCTGCCGGTTACGGGGTCTTTTGCAACAACGATTTTGCTAGGGTCGGCAGATATAAATTCATGCGTTTTGTAGATGGAGTAGCCTATTTTTCCCAAGCAAACTTTAGGATACTCAAATATCCACCTTCTAGTAAACCAAAATCTAGGATCGATGTCTTGTATCCCTAGCGGGTTGTTTTGCATATTTAGCATCTGCGTATATCTGATATCGGCAGCCATCTGTTCGGCTAGCTCCGGGAGGCGGTCTTCTTGGAGTTTAGGTAGAGCGATGAGAGATAGTATGCCTACTATCAAGATAACCGCTATGAGTTCTACCATGGTAAAGGCTGCGCTAAATTTATATCGAGGCTTTAATCCCCCCCCCCGATTTGCGTAGAGCGAGAAAAAGGGCGCAAGAAGAATTCTTCATAAAAATTCCTTTAAAAATAAATTCTAAATAATAATACAAGTAAAAATATAAATTTCACATAAAATTTAAGAAAAAAATTTTGTAAGATTAATAAAGCGGCAAAGAAATATAAATACGGCTTTTGTAAATTTGTAAATTTTTAAGTAGCTAGTTTCGGCTTTAAAGAGACGTCGCGACTAAAATTAAACTAAATCGGCACGTATTTTGCGCATAAACTTGAACCGATGCGCCAAAGGTCTTTTTGCACAAGATTTTACTAGTAAAAAACCGGAAGGCAGAGGTTGTAGAGGGTGCGATTTATGTTCATCGTCGTCAGCTAAAGCCGCTAGGTAAAAGCCTGCAAATAGCAAACGAATTTAGATGCATATTTCTAAATGAGCCGTATTGCTTTTGTCTTAGTCGGCGTAAAAAGCTCGGTCGCGCATTCTTTTGCGTATGGCTTTGACGGCCGCAGTGGATTAAATTTATCATAAAATAGGCTGCTTTGTTCTTATACGGATACCGCGCTCTAGCTTGCGTCGTAAATTTCCATCTTTGTCTTACAAGCTGTTGTTTTTAGGTAAGTATCACGCTCTAGTCAGCTCCGTAAAATTTGCAAACTGGCGTCCCTTTTCCGCAAGCCGTAAATTCTTGTAACATCTGTTTTTGCTTTACTAACGAAGTTTGAAAATCAACGCGTAAATCGTGCGTAGCGGCGTTTTATATATTTACGAAAACTCGTAAAGTCCGCAAAATGGGTTGCAACGCCTAAATCAAGCCTCGCTGAAGTTTATGTACTAGCTCGTCGTAGCCGATACCCGCACCGGCTAAAATTTGCCCCAGTAGCTTGCCAGAAGCCTCCATGCCGCCGCTTTTTTCAGCCTCAAGCAGCTGTCTATATACGCTCTCGATAAATTTGACGCCCTTTGGATTTGGCTTGCGGCGGACGGAGTAGTAGCCGATGATCTCGCCGTTAGCGTCTAGCGAAGCCGTGATGTTGGCAAATACCCAGTAAAAGCCGCCGTCAAAGCTCTTGTTCTTAACGAATGCAAAGATTTCATGCTTTGCCTTGATACGCTCCCACAGCAGCTTAAACACGATACGCGGCATATCAGGGTGCCTGATGATGTTGTGCGGTTTATGCAAAAGTTGCTCTTGCGTCGCGCCGACGATCTTTAAAAACGGCTGATTACAGTAGGTTATCCTGCCTTTTACGTCGGTTTTTGATACGATAAAATCTTCTTCATTTACGAAATATTCTTTATTTTCATTCATTTTATGCCTTAAAATTGCGAGCGATTATAGCTAAATATCGTATAAATCAAGAAATTTACTTAGCAAAGCAGCTTTGGCAAGGCAGCAAGGCGAATTTGGTTTTGGCGCGGTTTTTGATGGGCTTTTTCGGTTAAATTATGCGCCGGTTCATAAGCCAAGCCGTATTTAACGAATAAACATAAACAAATGAAAGAAAATTAGGCAAGATGGGGCTAAATTGCGGCGATTTACGATTTTTTGAATTTGGATAAATTTAAGCAAATTAGCGTTTAAAAAAGGTAAGTAGAGCGCGTAAATTTAGATAAAACTCGGCGGCAAATTTAACTCCGCCGCCGAGCCAAAAATTTAAGCCCAAAAAAGGCTTAAATTTAGATCGCTTTTAGCAAAATTTTAGTTAGCTTTTTGCTAAACGCCGACGGATCGTCGATCGCGACGCCTTCGTATAACTTAGCCATATCTAAAAGCAGCTCCGCCACATCATATATCATCGCCTCGTTTTGAGATAGTTTTTCAAAGAGCTCGTGCTTTGGATTTATCTCCAGTATCGGTAAAATTTTACCCGCGCTATGCCCCATCTGCTTTAGCATCATCTGCGTAGCGTAGTCGGGATCATTTTTATCATAGACGATGACGGCAGCGCTTTGGCTTAGGCGCGAGCTTAGCTTCACATCCTTGACCTCGTCTTTTAGTATCTCTTTCATCTTGGCTAGCAGCGCAGCGAATTTACCCTCGTCGGCTTCGTCTTTTTCAGGTTTGATCTCGGCGTCGATATCGGTGTGGTTTACCGCTTTTATCGGCGTTTTGTCGTGGTCTTGAACCATCGGCATGACGATAGAGTCTATCTCCTCGTCCATGATTAGCACCTCGGTGCCCTCGGCCTTAAAGCTCTCTAAAAGCGGCGAATTTCTTAGCATCGTTTCGTTATTTCCGCTGATGTAGTAGATTGATTTTTGACCGTCTTTCATCGCGTCTTTGTACTCTTTTAGGCTGACTAGTCCCTCGCGCTTGCTTGATTTAAAGAGGCAAAGGTCTAAAATTTGCTCCTTTTCGCTGCTAAATCCGTAAAGCCCCTCTTTGATAACCTTGCCGAATATTTTATAAAATTTGACGTACTTTTCTCTATCTTTTTCTTTTAGCTTGGCTAGCTCGCCCAGGATTTTCTTGACGCTTTGCTCCTTTACGCTGCGCATTATGCTGTTTTCTTGCAGGATCTCGCGGCTGACGTTTAGCGGCAGGTCCTCAACGTCGATGATACCGCGGACAAATCTAAGATACGGCGGCAGCATCTCTTTGGCGTCGTCGCTGATAGTTACGCTTTTTAGTTAAAGTTTCACGCGGCTTTGATAATCCAGGCGAATTAGATCAAACGGCTCTGACGCTGGCACGAAAAATAGGGTAGTGTACTCAATCTTGCCCTCGGCTTTGGTATGCACGTATAGCAGCGGATCTTCGCTATCGTGCGAGATTTGTTTATAAAAGTCGTTGTAGTCGGCGTCTTTTAGCGCGCTTTTACTCATTTTCCAAAGTGCGGAAGCCTTATTTATCTGCACGTTTTTGGTCTCGTACGAGTC
>CAUQJU010000138.1:0-4425 GCA_963518005.1 uncultured Campylobacter sp. | reverse complement strand
CACGCCGATCTCGGGCGAGACGACGCCGTTTCTAGCAAACCTCATCATCACAAAAAGCGCGCCCCAAACGCAAAGCGAGGCTATCGTAAAGATAAAGCTCTTTAAGGCGAGGTTAAAAAATCGTCCCGTAACCGGCAAAAAATAGTAAATAATAAGCACCATAAAAGGCGCAAAAAACGGCGCGAAAGCAAGGTTATAAAGCGTCGTTTTGGTCGAATTTAGCCCGATACCCTCGTCTTTAAATGCCAAAATATAATCCACCGCATCAGAAATCGTGATCGCCGAATTCTCAGCCGACGCGCTTTCTATCGTTTTAGGTTTAAAGCCTTCAAGCGTTTTTAATCCGCTTGGCGTTTTGATATCGAGTCCTTTTTCGCCCAGTTTGATATTTTGCGGCAAATTTACGATTTTTGCCTCTTTTAAAAGCCACGCGTCGTCTACAAATCTAGCGCTACGTCCAAACGTCGCAGCGCGCAAATCGCTACCGTTTACGTCAAATATCCGAACGTCTTTAGCTTCGCCGCTAATCGGGCTAAGGCTATCTATGTAGATAAATTTGCCCTCGAATTTTAAGAAAATATCTGAGCTAGTACGCGATAAATGCGAGAGTTTAACGATGTTTCTGGCGTACTCGTAAGAGTAGGCAAACGGCGTAAAATTTAATCCGACGTAAATAAACGTGATAGCAAGCGCGATGCAAAAAGGCGGCTTTATTAGGCGATTTTTGTCGATACCCAGCGCGTAAAAGCTCACAAGCTCGTTGCTGCGGATCATGCTAAATTTGCTAGTTATCAGCGCAAAAATGAGCGCGAGCGGCAAGACGTAGTTTACCGCCGTAAGCGAGGTAAGTCCAAAATAAAGTAGCTTTAGATTCGCGCTTGCGGGCATATCTTTTAGATAGGTTAGCATATCGATACCGACGTAAATAAGAGTAAGCGCGATAAACAATATCGCGAAGTATTTAAAATAAAGCCAGCCGACGTAACGAGCGTAAAGGTTCATTTAAGCTCTTTTAGATCAAATTTTACGCACGGTGGAAGGCGAACGAAAGCGGCGCTACCGAAAATACCGAAAACTTGCCAAATAAATTTATTATTTGAGCTATGCTGCAAATATGCATCCTTTGCCGCCGTAATGACGCTCAAATTTGCCGCTTTTTGGCTAGACGAGAAACAGACTTGTTTTACGCTCTTAAAAAACCCTAATTCAAGTTTTTGTCTGGGCGTTTTTTTTGTAAATTTTATAAATTTGCATGTAAAGTTTTTAAGTAAATTTATAAAATTTACGGTAAGGAAAATTAGGAGAAAGGTTTTAAATTTGGGCTCTAAATTTAACCGATTTTTGAGCGCTTTAAAAAGCTGCGAAATTTGAGAAAATGCAAAAGTCGCAAATGCTAAATTTAACCCTCTCACAAAATGCCTTTTTTTGTCGAGAATTTTTGCGAAACGGTATCGATATCGGTTTTTATTAGCTCATTTAGCGCGTTTTCGCAGTAGTCCAAAATTTTTTTCAACCCCTCTTTTTCATCTGCGTTAAATTCGCCAAGCACATGGCCGGTTACCGCGCTTTCGCCTTTGTACGCGCTTCTGCCGATACCGATACGTACGCGCTCATAGTCTGCGCCCATTAAGGCATCGATTGATTTTAGCCCGTTATGTCCGCCGTTTCCGCCGCCTTTTTTAAATTTAACGACGCCGAAATTTAGATCAAGGTCGTCATGAATAACGATAATGCGCTCGGGTTTGTAAAAATCAGCAACGGCTTTTACGCTTCGTCCGCTTAAATTCATAAAGGTCGTCGGTTTTAGAAAAAGTAAATTTTGAAATTTAAACAGCTCGCCTTGAAATTTAGCTGAGCTTACGTCGGTGAAATTTGAATTTTTAAGTCTATCTATCAGCATAAAGCCGACATTGTGTCTTGTTTTGGAGTACTCGGGACCGGGATTCCCCAGTCCGACTATGAGTATCAAGGCTAGCCTTATTTAGCTTTTATTACGCCTAGAACCGCTACGCGGTCGGCATCGATCATAGTGACGCCCGCAGGAACGGCTATATCGCGCACCAACACGGTATTGTCTATATCAAGACCGCTAACGTCTACGTCAAATGAATTAGGCAAATTTTCAGCCGTGCATTTTACGGCTAAGCGCCTTTTTGAGATGATCAAAACGCCTTTATTTTTTAGACCGACCGGAGTTCCGTAAGGCTTAACCGGGATCATATATTTTGAGACGACGCCTGGAAGCGCAACCTTTAAATCAACGTGTTTTAGCGCGTTTGTCACAGGGTCTTTTTGGTATTCGACTACTACGACTTTTAAGGTTTTTCCGCCTACTTTTACGTCAAACGCAAGGCTCTCTTTTTTGCGAACCTCTTTTATAAAATCATTGATTTTAAAAGCGGCTTGCACATTCTCTAATCCCTTGCCGTAAATGTTGGCGATTAGATAACCATCTCTTCTCAAGGCTTTTGACGCCTTTTTACCGATACTCTCTCTAACGATTCCTTCTAACATCGTTTTCCTTTCCTTAAAAATAGAGGCAGATAATACCCAAATTTATATAAATTTCGCCTTACTTGATATCTTTAAGCGCGATAATCTCGCTTTGAAACTCTTTTAAAAGCTCGTCGTCTTCCTCGATGGAGGCAACCATAGCTCGCTTTTTAGCAAGGTCTGCGCTTTTGATTTTTATATCGAGATTTTCCCTTCTGCTCGCGCTTCTTAGCGCTTCTTCTTTCGTGATAACGCCAGCGGTATACATGTCAAGCAAATGCTGCTCAAAGGTCTGCATTCCATAGGTGTTTTTACTTTGCTCTATCGCATCGTAAATTTCGCTATCTCTATCCTCGAGAATCATATCCCTTACCCTGATATTTTTTACCATTATTTCGCAGGCGACGCGGCGTTTGCCGGCCGTAGTTAAGACCAGGCGCTGAGAGATGATAGCCTCGGAAACCGATGCGAAAGTCATTCTTATGCGGTTTTGCTCCTCTTTTGGAAACATATTTATGACGCGGCCTATAGTTTCTTTAGCATCAAGCGTGTGAAGCGTCGCAAGCACTAAGTGGCCCGTTTCTGCGGCATTTATCGCGGTTCTAACGGTCTCTAGGTCTCTCATCTCGCCCACGAATATAACGTCCGGGTCTTCGCGCAAAGACGCCCTTAACGCATCGGCAAAGCTATCGACGTCTTGTCCGATAGCGCGTTGGTTAATAACGCTTCTATCGTCATTATATATAAACTCGATCGGGTCTTCGATAGTGACGATATGATAGTTTTTCGTATGATTTAGATAGTTTATCATGCTAGCTAGCGTCGTAGTTTTGCCGCTTCCGGTCGGGCCGGTTACGAGCATAATGCCTCTGTTTACCTTATCGCAAAGTTTCTCGATAATAGGCGGTAGCAAAAGCTCGGACATCGTAGGAATCCTAGTCGGAATCGTTCTAAAAACGAAAGACACGCCGTCCATCTGCAAAAAAACGTTTGCGCGGAAGCGAAAATCGTCCTTTAGCTTGTACGTAAAATCTACGTTCTTTTTTTTCATGAGATTATAATAATTCGTTCCCAAAATTTCCTTAGCCAAAAGTACGGCCCTATCGTAGTCTAAAACCCTATCGCCCATCTTTACGATCTCGCCGTTAAATCTACCTCGTACTACTTTACCCGATTTTACGTGCAGGTCGCTTCCGCCGCCCTCGATTAGCTTTAGCAGATACTCATCGAGCTTACTTTTTATCTCAGCTCTTTCTTCGCTGTCGTCCTCCGTCGCCGCGCCTATGCCAAATCCTTGCGGCGCAAATGGTTCTGCGACATCTGCGACAAGATCGGCTAAAAGCGCAGCTCTATCTACTCGCACCGGCTTGGCAGGTTCGTTTTTAGGGCTTAAATTTAACCCGGCTACGCTTCTAGCATCTAAATTTTGCTCATCCAGTCGCTCTTTCATTTGTTTTAAATTTATCTCTTGTGCTGCCATTTGAGGCTTGCTTTCATGCATCTTTTCCAATTTTTCCTCGTTTTTGATAATAAATTTCGGCGCCGAATTTTCTTTATCGTCGCTTTTCTCGCTTTTTTCTTGCGTTAAGCTTGGCGTTTGCAAATTTAGCTCTTCTACGCTTTTTTCATCTACTTGAGCCACTTGTTCTAAATTTTTGCTAAATTTAGGCTCTTCGCTCAAAATCGCATCCTCATTTGCTTCGTCTTCATCTTCGCCGGGCTCATAAGGAACGTAATCTAAAATATCTATCGCCGGTTTTAATTCTACGTCAGGCTCGGCCTCCTTAAGGCAAGGCAAATCCTCATCTTTTATCTCCGGCACGTCTTTGTGGACTTCGTCGATTATTTTCGCGTCATTTTCGCTAGCTAGATCGACTCTAGCCTGCAGCAATGAAGTTTCCGAATTTAGCGCTGCCACGCCGATAAAAAAAA
>CAUQJU010000137.1:0-4432 GCA_963518005.1 uncultured Campylobacter sp. | reverse complement strand
GGGCAAGATACTCTATGGCTATCAAAAATATAAAGAAAAATGCGGCTGAAATTTTAGAAAGATTCATGGATTTTAAGTGGTTGTTTTTAAACGAGAAGCGCCGCTTGGCGCTTCTAAATTTACTAATTTTATTCTACATCTTATCTTTTGCGGCGATGCCCATTAGCCCCAGAGCCGTTTTGATAGAGAGCGCGACGACGGCGAAAAGCTTTAAAAGCTCGTCTTCGTTCTCGCTGCCTACGACGCGATTTTCGTTGTAAAATTTATGAAAATTCGCAGCCAGGCTCTTTAGATAGTCGCAAATTTTATTTACCGCGCGCGTGTTAAAGCTATCGACTAAAATATCGTTTAGCGTAAGCGCCTCAAATAGCAAATTTTTGCCGTCCTCGTTCAAATTTACAAATTTCACGCCCGCAACATCGGCGACGTTTTTGCCGGCTTTTGCGAAAATTTGATTGATCCTCGCGTGCGCGTAGTTGATATAAAATATCGGGTTTGAGCTATCCTCGCGCTTTAGCTCATCCACGTCAAACTCCAGGTGCGTGTCGCAGCGCTTGCTAAGAAACATAAATCTAAGCGCCTCATAGCCGATCTCCTCGACCACGTCGCTCATCAACACGACGTTGCCCGCGCGCTTGCTCATCTTGTAGGCTTCGCCGTCTTTTAGCAGGCTCACCATCTGCGAAAGTATGATCTCGAGGCGATTTTCGTCGTATCCTAGCAGATGTAGTGCCGCCTTCATGCGCGCGATGTAGCCATGGTGATCGGCGCCCCAGATGTTGATGCAGCGATCATATCCGCGCCTAAATTTATCGTCGTGATATACCACGTCGCCGGCTAGATACGTGCCGCGACCGTCTTCGCGCACGATGACGCGGTCTTTTTCATCGCCGACTTCGCTTGATTTTAGCCAGATTTTACCCTCGCTCTCGTAGATACCGTTCTCGCTTTTTAGGCGATCTAGCGTGAGAGGGAGCTTGTCATAGTAGCTCTTTTCGCTAGCCCAGTTCTCGATGAAAATTTGCGCGTCGGCTAAATTTTGCTTGATTAAAACCAGCACCCTATCCTTGCCAAACTCGGCGAGTTCTAGATTTCGACCCTCGTCGTAAAATATCTCTTTGCCAAATTTCTCTAGCGCCTCTTTTGCGATAGGCTCGATATAGTCGCCGCGGTAAAATTTCTCCGGATACGTCACGCTCTCGCCAAACAGATTTTCGCGCGCCCAAAGTGATATGGACGTGCCTAGAAGCTCGATTTGATTGCCTGCGTCGTTGATGTAGTATTCAGTCGCGATATTCTCGCCGATGTGAAGTCCGACGCGAGCTAACGTATCGCCGAAAACCGCGCCTCTAACGTGCCCGATGTGAAGCGGGCCGGTCGGGTTTGCGCTGACATACTCGAGCAAAATTTTCTCGCCGCTAGTTGCGCCGCCTTTTGCAAACTCGTTCGGATTTGCAAGGCTAGCCGAGGCGAATTTATCCAAAAATGCAGGCTTTAGTTTAAAATTTATATATCCGTTTAGCGCCGTAGCCTCAAAAACTTCGCTATTTTCAAATTTAGACGCTAGCTCGGCAGCGATGGCTACTGGGGATTTTTTGAGCTGTTTTGCTAGGCTAAAAGTAGGCATCGCGTAGTGCGCCAAGCTCTTATCTTTTGGCTTTTCTAGCGCAAAGTCAAAGCTTGCGGCGCCTTTTATCTCGTTTATTACGCTTTTTTTCAACGCCTTTCCTTACGCGTTTTTAGCCGTATCTTCGGTCTTTGCGGCAGTTGCGGTTTCTTCTTTTTTCTCTTCTACTTTTTCTACGTTCTCGGCTTTTTTATCATCTTCCATTTCCGATTTGAAGCTCTTTATTCCCTTGCCTAGGCCTTTTGCGAGCTCGGGGATCTTTTTCGCTCCAAAAAGCAAGACCACGATAAGTAAAATAATAAGCAATTGTTGGACGCTTGGACCCATTTTTTCTCCTTTGATTTTCGTGATATTATCATAAATTTATCAATTATTCCAGTTTTTAATAATCTCTTCGACGTTTAAGCTTAACGTCCTTAAGCGCATCGAGCGTAAAACCCCGCGCAAATTTTCGTAGCAGCTTTGCAAGTCGTCGTTTACTAAAAAATAATCGTACTCCAAAATATGCTCCATCTCGCCGACCGCGTTTTCTAGGCGTTTTTGGATAGTTTGAGCAGAGTCTGTACCGCGGTTTGAGAGCCTAAAATTTAGCTCGCTTTTGTTTGCCGTAGTGATAAAAACAGAAGTGATTAGCCCGCCGAGCTTTGATTTTGCGATATTAAATCCTTGCACGTCGATATCAAAAATAGCTATTTTACCGGCATCTAACGCCCTTAAAACCGGCTTTAGCGAAGTGCCGTAGTAGTTATTATGCACGCATGCCCATTCTAAAAACTCGCCCTCGTCGATGCCCTTTTTAAACTCTTTTTCATCCGTAAAATAGTAATTAACGCCGTGCGCTTCGCCCTGTCTAGGCGCTCTAGTCGTAGTCGAGATAGAAAAATATAAATCCTTCTCCTCTTTTAAAAGACGGCTTAGAAGCGTACTCTTACCGCTGCCACTTGGGCCTGAGACGATTAAAATTTGCCCTTTCAACTACTTTTCCTCAAAGCTAATGCTGATTTTAATATTGAGGTTTTTTAGGGCTTCTCGTAGCTCGCCGTTTTGTAAGGAAGCTTCCAAATTTTTAGTCACCGCATCTGAAATTTGAGCCTTTATTTCATCTATTTTTACGCTTTTATCTTGCGGCTCCGCTACTTCGCTTACGTCAAATCCGCTCTCGTTTAACGCTAAAGCCATATCTTTTTCGCTAATTTGCTCGATTTGACTGTATCCCTCTGCATCAAATTCGACGGTACCGGCAGGCTCGTTTTGAGCATCTTTGTCTTCATTTGGTCCGGCTTGATCGCCAGACGTTAGCGCTTCTGTTTGTTCGTCCGCTGCAAAGCCCTCGCCCGTAACCTCGTCATCTAGAATTTCTTGGGTTAAATTTTCATCATTTTTAGGCTCTTCGTTTTTTACGTCAGCTTCGCCGTCCGTATCATCGACCAAAAAGTCCGCATTGTCTAAAATATCGTCTTTTATCTCATCGTCCGTAGCGGCGTCTTTTGGATACTCTTGCACCGCTTCGTCGCTTATGGACATTTGCGACTCTTTATCGTCCTCTGACGCAAGCTCTACGCTTGGTTCCTTAGAGTTTTCAAAACCGGCATCGTTAGGCTTGGCGTCTAGTTCTACAAATCTCTCGTCCGCATCCTCGGCGTCTTTAGCCTCCGGCTCGCCGCTAGTAGCCTCAAATGCCTCTTCGTCCATGGCGTCTATCTCGTCGATTTGGTTCTTTATATCTTCTATGCTGTCGCCAAATGCCTCAAATTTAGCCTCTTGAGACTCGTTTTGCTCGGCTATCTCTTCTCCAGACTCGTCATCCAAATCAAGCCCGTTAAAATCCTCTTCTTTTACGGCTATTTCAAAATCATCGAGTTCACCTAGCGCTTCTTGCTCGTTTATATCTTCAAATTTATCGTTATCCGCCTCTGATTCGTCAAAATTTGGCTCATCCGCCTTGCTTTCAGTCTCTTGGCTCGCATCGTCTATAAATTTAACCGTTTCGCCGGGCTCCTCAAAACCGGCTGCTTCGTCGCCGGATAAAACCGGATCGTCATCCAAAATACCCTCTAAATCAAACTCGTCGGCATCGATAGGAGCGGGCTCTTCTTTAAATATTTCATCGCCCAAATCATCCATAAACTCAAATCCCTTTACCGACACTTCATCATCTTGAGCCTCGGCCTTAGCCTCGCTAGCGGCCTCTTTGCTCTTGTTAGCCAGATCTTCGACGATAGAGATAAATTCGGTAGGCAAAAACGGCTTTGGCAGTATCCTATCGGCGCCTTCGAAAGTAGGAGCGTTTTTGGAAGAAAGATATAAAATTTTGTTTGCAAATTGTTTTAGGTTCGTATCCTTAGCGTCCGAGTCGCTATCTACGATAAGCACGTCGCAAGGACCGTCAAGCTCGCCGGCGTTGCCGATTTGAGCGTATTCAAGACCGATTTTATCAAGCGCTAACGTAGCAAGGCGCGATACGGCCGGATTTTCGTTTATGATGACGATTTTCACGAAGTCTCCTTTTATAAACCTAAAAAGCATATTTTAAGATATTTTCCATTACTTCAAGCTTAGTTTTAGAAAAATAGCGACGGAAGGTCGTTGATAACGCGAAGCACCAGCTGCCTAAAAAGCTCCATCATACCAGCTAGTATCGCGATCAGCACGGCAAAGCCGATCGTGATCTTGATTGGATAGCCCACGACTAGCAGGTTAAACTGCGGCATCGTCTTCATGAGCATGCCAAAAATCAAATCAGAAAGCAGCGAAAGCGCCAAAATCGGGAAGGAAATGATAAACCCAAAAGTAAATAAATTTATC
>CAUQJU010000136.1:0-4452 GCA_963518005.1 uncultured Campylobacter sp. | reverse complement strand
TTTTAAGTAAGTCTTTACAGTTTGAGCTATTTGTAAAAATCAGTCGCGAACTTCTATCGATAAAACCATGGAGCTAAATTTTGACTGCGTCCGTTTACCGAGCGGTTTTTGCCCCGTTTGGCCGTTTTTGGATAATTTCAAAAACGCCCAACGAGGCGTGCAAATTGCATGCTTATATTTGATTTTTGCCCAAATCAAACCGCATATCAAGCCCGTTAAGCTAGCTTTAACCAAACATCAACGCAAGATAAATTTAAACCATTTACGATTTAAATTTATCCGCATTTATCATTAATTGCCTAGTTTTTAAAATTTAGGCTCAAAATCCTTAGCTGCGTCGCACACTGGCGGGGCGGGATTTACGAGCCTTATATTTAAGCTATTTTCCGCCTTTTGCGGCATTAGATTTTTGCTCGGAGGCGTTTAAATCAGAGGCGCTACCTAACTTTTCGCCGCTGCGCAGAGGCTGGGCGATATTTTGTATCCCGCCGTTTAGGTCGATGCCTACTTGCTTCATTAGGTCGTCTATTATAGGCGCGTTTACTTTATAGTTTAAAGACGCGTTTACGATTTGATCGGATAGCGAAGCGCCCGCATTGCTAACGCCGCCGTTAGCATTCAAGCCCGCACCGCCCTGATTTGCGCCGCCAAGGCCCGCCATTTGCACGATTTTGATAGAGTCGATTTTCTCAGCCGGTTTTACGACCTGGGCGATGATTTGCGGCATAAACTCGATCAATGCAAGCTTAAATCTATTTTCCAAAATTTCCGCAGAGACGATGTTTTCGGCATTATTTATCTCTGTTTTACCTTTAGCCTCGACCTCGTAGTTTAGCCTGTTGGCTTCAGCCGTTATCTTTATAGCTTCAGCTTCTGCGGTAGCCTTGATTTTTAGCGCTTCGCTAGCACCCATAGCTTTGATTTTAGCAGCTTCAGCTAGGTTTTCTTCTGCCTCTTTTTCGGCCTTTGCGGCGACGGTTTTTTCGATAGAGAGCTGCTCAGCCTCTTTTTGCGCTTCGATTAGCGCTAGCTTTTTAGCGCGCTCTGCTTGCTCGGTCTCGGATGACGTTTTGATCTTTTCAAAAGACGCGGCTTCTAGCGCCTTTTTCTCGTTGGCTAACGTTTTAGCCGCGGCCTCTTCTTCGACTTTTTTAGCGATTTCTATATTTTTGCTCTGATTTGCCAGCTCTACTGCTTTTTCTTTGTTAATCTCGGCTTCTCTGATGGCTCTTGCCTTTTCTATCTCGACCGTTTCGATAGCGCGGGCTTTATTTATCTGCGCTTCTTCGATGGCTTTGTTTGCTACGATCTTGGCTTCTTCGGCCTCTTTGCGCCTACTTTCGGCCTCTTTTGCTCTTAGCGCCTCTTGTTCTGCTTGGAAATTTGCTATTTTTGTTTGCTGCGTAGCCTCGGCCTCGGCTTGTTTTCTTTGGATTTCAAATTTCTCCGACTGCGTCTCGTAGTTTTTCTGCGCGATTTGCACCTCGGTCGAGCGCTCGATATCGTTTCGTAGCTTTTTGCGCTCCTCGATGGTTTGCGTTAAGCTGGTCAAGCCCTCGGCGTCAAAGGCGTTGTTTTCGTTAAAAAACTCTTTTGCCGTTTGATCAAGCGACGTGAGAGAGACGGACTCTAGCTGAAGACCGTTTTTAGATAGGTCGGCTTCGATGGCGTTTTTGACCTGAGAGCTAAATTCATCTCTTTTTTCGTGCAGCTCTTTCATCTCCATCGAGCTTGCTACCGAGCGGAGCGTGGCTATGAGCTTGCCTTCTATCAGTCCGGTTAGCTCCCTTAGATCGACCGTCTTTTTACCCAGAGTCTGCGCCGCGCGCGAAATAGACTCTCTATCCTCGCCCACTCTGATGTAAAAATCAGCCGTGATATCTACGCGCATCCTGTCTTTGGTTATGAAGCTATCGCTTTTGGAGCGAGCTACCGTGACCTTCATCGACTGCATATTTATGTCGATATAATCATGCAGTATCGGCAGTATCAAAGCGCCGCCGTCTACGACGACCTTTTCGCCGCCAAATCCCGTTCGTACGAACGTAAGCTCCTTTGTCGTCTTTCGGTAAAGTCTTGAAAAAACGATACCTAAGATAACGATAGAAAAGAGTCCTATGCCGACAAATACGGCTAAAGACGTCATCCCGTCAATGTTCATACCACTCTCCTTTGATTAAATTTATGATTTTTTCCTGACGTAAAAGTTATTTTTTTCGATTTTAACTATGAGCGCAACATCGCCTTTTATAAGCTCTTTTTCATCGGCAGCCCTTGCAAAGACGAAACGCTCCTTGCCGTTTTTATCCGTGACCTTGACGTCTCCGCCTTGCTCTTTTGTGATTTTATAGTCCTTTACTTCGCATTCGCAGCCAAGAAGCTCCTTTTTACTAAAGGCCGACGTTTGCACCTGAGGCAGGTACTTTGCCGCGAGCAAGCTCACCCATCTAGTCCAAGCCAAAGCGGCAAAAAACGAAACTACGGCGATAACAGCACTCATATACCACGCAGGCGAGGCGGAGCCGTAAAAAACGCTAACGATAAAAAGCCCGCACGCTCCAAAACTCATAAACAAAATCCCGTAAAAAACGGTGCTAGGCACGCCGCCTTTGTTTGCCCACGCCAGCAGTTCGGTACCGGGCGCGTCGATACCATCCACCCCGTCAAACAGACCGTTTATCGGCTCAAGCACTGAAAATCCGGTCATCATCAAAATAACCTCAAGCAAGGCAAAAACTACGACGATAACCAGCGGAACGGAAAATATAAGATTGTTGCCAAGAAGCTCTAAAATTTGATCCATTTTTTACCTTTTTTTTAAATTTGCCGCTTGCGAGGTCAAATTTGACCCTAGCTCCGCTTTATTCTATGCTATACACGTCGCTTTGCTCGATTTTTTCTAGCTTATTTACCTTGCTTTCTAGCGTCTTGCTCATCTGTGCGATTTTGGCGATATTTTCTTTCATCTTCGGCAGCGCCTCGTTTTTGAAATTTTCTATCTTATCTAGCGAATCTATCATTAAATTTATCGCTTTTTCGAGGCTCTCGTTATCTAGCGCGCCGCCTGCGACCTTTGCCGTCACTTCTGTCGCCGTATCGTTTACGTCCTGCGCGTTTTTTAGGATGACGTCGCTAGCTAGCTTGTCCATTTCAGAAACGGCTTTTAACTGCTTTTTGCCCTCCTGCGCGGCGCTTGCGATGTAGACGTTGGTTTTTAGCGCGGTTATGCTAGTCGTGATCGTGTTTTGCGTGGCGAAACTTAAAAGCGAATTATTGTGCTTGATAGTAGCGTAGTTTGCGAGGCTTTGCTGCATCACGACTAGCACTTGACGCAAATTTTTCAGATGCATACGGATGTAAAATAGCGCCTCTTCGAGGAGAAATTTTTTCTGCTCTTCATCCGTTTGATTTGCCGCTAAATTTTCGATAAGCTCGTCTGTTTTGCTTAAAATTTCTATCTTGCCCTTTAGGCTTTCGATGATGAGCGAGAGTTCCTTTTGCTTCTCGGAAATTTCGGCGTTTCTAGCTTCTAAAACATTTATGGAGTGCTTTAAATTTGCCGTGATTTCTTCAAACAAGCTTGACACGCTTTGATATTTGCTAGCCAGTTCGGCGGCTAGGTCTTTACCAAGCAAGAAATTTATAAATTTCGCGCCCAGTCCGCCCTCTTTTATCTTGTCGCTTGCTTTTATGAGCTCGGCGGAGTATTTTTTGACCGATTTTAGCGACTCGCCGACCGAACTTCCCACGCTTTGGCTCATACTAAGCAAATCTCCGACCTTCATATCCATATCGCCGTTTAGCTTCTCAAACTCACCCAGTTCGTCTTTGCCAAACGACACGATAAATTCTTTGGGATCGGTAAATTCTTTCCTTTTTTCTATGAGTAAGGCGACGACGTCTTGGGGCGTTTTAGCGATTTGATTCAAAGCTTGTCCTTTGCTTAAATTTAAGAGCTATTATAACTAAATTTGTACGCTTTTTACAGGCTTAATAATAAACTTCTGTGCTTTATTAGCATAATTTACGATTAAATTTAGTAAAATCGGCAGAAATATTCCAGACGGATTGTGTGTAGTTTAAATAGTTTGCGGCGGATACGACGGGAGCGGACTGGTCGTCCGTGACCCGAGTATCCTAGTCGAAAACTATTTAAAATCCAGCCGAGCCGTGGAATCAAAAAGGACAAAAAATGAAAGAATTTATGAGTTACGAATCCTCTCTTGAAATTTTACACTCTACGCTGGCTCCCTGGGACCGCGTAGAAAAGGTCACTCTCACGCAGGCGCTTGATCGACGTATCGCCGTAGATATCGCGGCGCAGGATAACTACCCGGAGCGTCCCGTCTCGGCAATGGACGGCTACGCTTTTGCATGGCAAGAGAGCTTAAGCGAGCTTGAGCTCATCACCGACCTGCCCGCAGGCAGCGATAAGGGGTTAAAGGTCGAGGG
>CAUQJU010000135.1:0-4457 GCA_963518005.1 uncultured Campylobacter sp. | reverse complement strand
AAAAATACTGCGCCTTATTTTTTGCATTCAAATTTGATACAAAATTTGTAGCGGTTTTTATAAAACACGGCTACCAAGAAACAAATTTTGAAAATTTCATCAAATTTAAACCCGCATTGCAGGCTTAAATTTACGGAAAATTCTTATCCTTACTGCTGCACAGCTCGTTTAAAAAGCACTCCTTGCAGTTTGGCTTTATCGCTTTACAGGTGTAGCGGCCAAAAAGCACCATCGCTTGATGAAGCGTGTTTAGCTGCGTTTTAAAGGCTTTGGTTAGATCAAGCTCGACGGCTTCGGGCGTCTTGCCCCGGCTAAGGCCAAGCCTATGCGCCACGCGAAAGACGTGCGTATCCACCGCCATCAAATTTGATCCGAAATGCTCGATCAGCACGACGTGAGCGGTTTTTTGGCCTACGCCGGCTAGACTCATCAGCTCTTTTTCGGTCGTAGGTATCTCGCCGTCAAATTCGCTCATCACGCTCTTTGCCATCTTGATCAAATTTTCGGCTTTGTTATTAAAAAAGCTACAGGAGCTTATGAGTGCTTTTACGCTAGCTAGATTTGCCTGCGCTAGGCTCGCGACGTCCGGGTATGCCTCAAAAAGCGAGGGCGTGATCAAATTTACGCGCTTATCGGTGCACTGCGCGCTTAACATCACGCAAACTAGCAGCTCGTAGAGGTTGCGAAATCTAAGCTCGCTGCCCGCGTCTTTGAAATTTTCTAAAAATAAATTTTTGATAGCGTTTATATCTTTTTTTGTTCTCATAGCGCCGATTTTAGCCGTTTTTATTTAAATTTTCGATGAATTATAACTTATATTTAATGACTTTCCTGCTATAATCACCCTCGCAAAAATCTAAATTTAAGGAACAAAGATGAATAAAATTTTATTCGCATCTCTTAGTTTGGCTGCGGCTTTAAGCCTAAACGCGGCGGAGTACGCCACCGTAAACGGTTCTAGCATAACCGATAAGGACGTGGCTTTCACGCTTGCTGCAATGCCTGGCGTTACTCTTGAGCAACTGCCTAAAGACACTCAAAAAAAGGTTATCGACGAAACAATCAACAGAAAACTGCTTCTAGACGAGGCTAAAAAGAGTGGACTAGATAAGACCGACGAATACAAAGCCGCTCTTGAAGAGCTAAAAAACAATCTTGCGCTTGATCTTTGGATGAAGAGAATTTTTGACAATATAAAAGTAAGCGATAGCGAGATCAGCGACTTTTACAATAAAAACAAAGCCGAATTTGCCGTACCTGCGCAAGTAAGAGCTAAGCACATCCTAGTAGCTACAGAAAAAGAGGCAAACGACGTAATAGCCGCGCTAAAAGGGCTAAAAGACGATGCGCTGGTTAAAAAATTCGAAGAGCTAGCTAAATCTAAATCTACAGACCAAGGTTCAGCCGTGAACGGCGGCGAGCTAGGCTGGTTCGGTCAATCTCAGATGGTAAAACCTTTTGCGGATGCTGCATTTGCTCTTAAAAAAGGCGAAGTAACTCAAAAACCGGTTAAATCAAATTTCGGCTACCACGTAATCCTAAAAGAGGATAGCAAGGCTGCCGGTACCGTAGGTCTAAACGAGGTAAAACCTCAGATCGAAGGCAGCATAAAGATGGAGAAATTTAGAAACGATATCAAAAAAAGAGGCGACGAGCTTCGCGCTAAAGCTAAAGTAGAATATAAATAAGGTCGGTAAAATGGGTGTTTTAGACGTAGTAAAAGCCGGCGTTTTAAGCGGCGATGACGTAACTAGGCTGTATAAATACGCAAAAGAGCAGGGTTTTGCCTTGCCTGCGGTAAACGTGGTCGGAAGCGACTCGGTAAATGCCGTTTTAGAGGCGGCAAAAACGGCTAACTCACCCGTTATCATCCAGTTTAGTAACGGCGGAGCTGGCTTTTACGCCGGCAAAGCCTGCGGTAATGCCGACGTACTAGGAGCGGTAGCCGGAGCGCAGCACGTTCATCTGCTGGCCAAAGCTTACGGCGTACCGGTGATCCTACACACCGATCATGCGGCTAAAAAGCTACTGCCGTGGATCGACGAGCTGGTTAAATTTAGCCGCGAATACAAAAAAGCTCACGGCGTGCCGCTTTTTAGTTCGCATATGCTTGATCTTAGCGAGGAGAGCTTGGAGGAAAATTTAAGCACTTGCGAGAAGTATCTAAAAGAGCTTAGCGAGCTTGGCATTAGCCTAGAGATCGAGCTTGGCGTAACCGGCGGCGAAGAGGACGGCGTGGATAATACGGGCGTTGATAACGCGCTTTTATATACCCAGCCAGAAGACGTCGCGCAGGCATATGAGCGACTAAGTAAAATTAGCGATAGATTTAGCATAGCGGCGAGCTTTGGCAATGTTCACGGCGTGTATAAGCCTGGCAACGTCGTGTTGCGACCGGAAATTTTGAAAAATTCGCAAGCATATGTCGCGGATAAATTTAAAACTCCGACCGATAAACCCGTAAATTTCGTCTTTCACGGTGGTAGCGGTAGCGAGCTGCAAGATATCAAAGACGCGGTCAGCTACGGCGTTGTAAAAATGAACATTGACACCGATACGCAGTGGGCGTTTTGGGACGGCGTGAGAGCGTACGAGCTAAAAAATAGAGCCTATCTACAAGGTCAAATCGGCAACCCTGAAGGCGACGATAAACCGAACAAAAAATA
The DNA here is from genome assembly GCA_963518005.1 of uncultured Campylobacter sp. Taxonomy (GTDB): domain Bacteria; phylum Campylobacterota; class Campylobacteria; order Campylobacterales; family Campylobacteraceae; genus Campylobacter_A. The sequence goes on along the minus strand of CAUQJU010000135.1, from coordinate 1,791 downwards.
CTACGATCCGCGCAAATGGCTACGAAGCGGCGAGGAGTCGATGGTAAAGCGCCTACTAACGGCGTTTGAGGACTTAAACTGCTTAAATAGAAATTAAGGCTTACGATGGAACCCAAAAAAGAAGCGAGAAACGATAATTTTACCGATTTGGCGTTGCCTGAGGTAAAAGGCAGGCAATCTTTTTTCGTGTATACGAAAATTATATTTTTGCCAACGGCAATATATATCGTCGCGCTTCTTGGGTTTTTTGGGTATATAGATTTTCAGATCGGCCTACATACGGTCGTTATGATGGGTATTATCTGGGTGATTTCGCTAATCTTTGCTAAAAATAGCGCCGAGCTTGCTTGTTGCTATTTCGAGCAAAGCGGGGCTGATTTTAAGCGAAATTTAAAAGAATACATCATCAAACACCTTTTGGTTATCGGTAAAGATACGAAATCAAACGCCGGATTTGACGAATTTGTCGCTTATTACACCAGAAATTTGCGTAACGAAAATTTTGCTTCCGTGGGTGCCGGTATCTTTCCGATGCTAGGCATCTTAGGAACATTTATCAGTATCGCCGTTTCTATGCCGGAGTTTAACTCCTCAAATACAACCGAACTTGAAACCGAAATTTCAACCCTTCTTAGCGGCGTAGCGACTGCGTTTTACGTCTCTATCTACGGTATTTTTCTAGCGCTTTGGTGGATATTTTTTGAAAAATACGGAACGAGTAAATTTGAAACGCTGGTGCGAAGGCAAAAAAATGCTACGAGCGGCTTTTTCTGGACTAAAGAAGAGCTTGATAGAAGATATTTGCAAGAGAATTTAAGACACTTCGAGAAGATCGGAGTGATATTTGAGCACGTTAGTAACGCCGAGTTTTTCGAGGAACTCGACAAAACTATCGAGGCTAAATTTAAAACTTTTACAAATATTTTAAAAAATGAGGAAGAATCAGTTAAACTAAGCGGCGGACACATCAAATAGACGATGAATACGCTGCTAAGATCCTCAAAAGATCAAAAAGACCTCATCAAGGTTCATGCCGAAATCTTAAACGTTATCAACAAATTTAACGGCAACATCAAAGATATGCAGTTAAAATTTGCCGAGCAGTACAACAGGTTATATGACGTGGGCGGCGAGCGTATTGCAAGGCTTGAAAAAAGCGTGGGCGAATTAGAGCATAATGTCAGAAATTTTAGCGAGTCTCTTTCTAAATTTAGCAGCGAAATCTTAGAAAAACAAAAACTAGCGATGGATGGCTTTAAAGAGAGCTTGATCGATGGAGTGCAGGCGTTTAAAAAGGCCTTTGACGACGAAGCTATCGAGGCTTATGATGATAATAGCGCGCTCATTGAAGGGCTAAAACAAGACATAGACGAGCTCGACAAAGAGGCAAACGAGATCTTGCAAACCATCGAAAAGGCGAATATGCTAGATGAAAACGCGTAACGAGGGCAAAAGCGGCGACCAGACCTTTTGGATATCGTATGCGGACCTGATGGCCGGGCTGATGTTTGTTTTTATGCTCATCATCGGCGCCGTCGTCGTAAAATACGTCCTTAGCCAAAGCGATCTGGCAAAACTGCAAAAAGATTTGAGCGAGCGCGAAAAGCAAATCGTTTCATCGCAAAGCGAGCTTGCGCGCAAAGAAAACGTCATAAAAGAAATTTTTTCAAATTTGGACCGCGCAAAGAGCGAAAATAAAGAGCTTGCCGATATAAACAGACTCGTAAATGAGATGCTTGAAGGCGTAAAAAAAGAGAAAAACGAACTCACGAATCTAACCCAAACCTACGA
>CAUQJU010000134.1:0-4459 GCA_963518005.1 uncultured Campylobacter sp. | reverse complement strand
GTCAAATTCCATCCTATTTGTTTTGCTTTTTGCCGCCGCTTTTTTAAGCTGCTCTAAAGGATAGACGCGAAAGCCGCACATAGCGTCTTTGACGCCAAGGCTTAGCGTATTTATCGCGACCCAAAAATTCGTGATCTTTCTGCCGTAAACGCGTGATTTTGGCGCATCCTCGCCGTAGATGGGATTTGCGCAGACGATACTTTGCGGGTGCGTCTCGCTCTGCCTCAAAAACTCGCCGATGAGCGCAGCGTCGTGCTGAAAATCGGCGTCGATTTGTAAAACGTGGCTAAAACCGCGATTTAGAGCAAATTTAAACCCGTCCTTCATCGCGATGCCCTTGCCGCCGTTTTGCGCGCGCGTGAGCAGCAAGATCCCCTCAGTGCGCTCAAGCTCCGCTAAGATTAGCTTGCTCGCCTCATCCGAGCCGTCGTCCACGACGATAACGGGCAGCTCGTATGTTTTTAGCGCAGCAACCAGGGCTTTGATATTTTGCGGGTGATTGTAAAAGGGTACTAAAAACGCAAATTTATTCAAAGCGCCGCCCTGCCGACCGAGCACTTTTCGCCGTTGCAAAATAGCTCAAAGTAAAGCTTGTCGCCGCGTTTTTCAAAACAAACTAGGAGCAAATCGCCAGGTCTTACAAACTTCATAAATTTTAGATTTTCTACAGCTCTTGCGCCGCTAACGTCGATACCCATACCGCAAGCTAGCTCAAAGACGTAATCAAGCTGCATAAATCCAGGCAGCAGCGGTAAATTTGGAAAATGGCTCTCGAAAATCTCAAGCCCGGCGTGCATGATAGCGCTAAATTCGTATTTTTGCGCGTAGTTTTCGAGCCGATCGCCGCTTGTGTCAAACTTAACGCTGTTATCGTTTGTGCCACAGCTTAAACCGCTCTCTAAATTTTGACCACTTTGGCAAATTTGACCGCTGTAAATTTCGCCCGCTTCATCTACTGCCCCGCCACTCCAAACTGGCTTAGGGCTAGCAAACAGCGCGTTTTCAAATTCGCTTTTTTCAAATTTGCCCTGCTGGTTTCGCGGCATTTTTTCCACGATTTTAAAGTAGCGCACGCTGTTTTTAAACTCGAGCTTCAAAAGCTCTTTTAGCTTGTCTGCAACGCCTTTTTTGCCGATTTTTCTAAATTTTTTTAGCCCCTCGCCGTTAAACTCCAAAAGCACGGCGATGCGTTTAAATTTGGGATGCGGCGCGCAGTAGCAGTCTGCGAGCAAGCCGCTTTCTAGCAGCTTTGCCTCGATACTCTCCAGGCTAACGCGCTTGTCGTTTAGCTTGACGATGCGGTCTATCCTGCCTTGTAGCGCGAGACGGCCCTCGTCGATGCTAGCCGCGTCGTTAGTCTGAAAAAAGTCGCACCAAGGCGAACTCACGTTTAGCGCGCCTCTGCCGTCTAGCCCGGCGTTCACCGCGCCAAACAGCCTAAGTCCGCGCCCCTCGTCTCTAGCCACTATGCCCGTTTCCGTGCTGCCGTAGATTTCGACGATCCACGCGTCGCAGATTTTGCCCAGCTCGCTTCTTAGCTCTTTTTTTAGCGGCGAACCAGCGCTTACGATCCCGCTTAAGTTCTTTAGCGAGCTTGCGGCGGAGCTTTGAACTAACGCGCCTAGTAGTACGGGACTAGCGATAAATACGTGATTTGCAAGCTCTAATCCCAAAATCGCCTCGGGGTAGTTTAGCTCGTCTGCGATGACGCGAGCGCCGAGAACTAGCGGCAAAAAGACCTTAAACGTAAGTCCAAACATGTGTCTGTGCGAAACGCTCGAAAAAAAGGTATTTTGTGCGCTAAAATTTAGCTCGCGGGCTAAATACTCGCTCTCTTTTATCATCTGCGCGAGCGACTTTTCTATCATCTTGCTTTTGCCGCTCGAGCCTGAAGTTTGCAGGTAAAATTTAGCCTGCGGATCAAATTTGAGTCCGTTTGCAGGCTCGCTTGAGAGAAAATTTGAAAAATTTTCATCGTTTACGGCGGTCAAATTTGCCTCATAGATCGGCTTTGCCAGCACGTAGGGCGCAGCGCCCGCTAATAGCGAGCCAAAAAATGCGGCGTAAAATTTAAACGCGCCCTCTAGATAAATTTGCAGCTCTTTTACGCCGTTTTTTTCCAAAAACGCGGCAAATCTAAGACACGCGGCAAATACGTCGCGCGAATCGTCCGCAAATCTAAATTTTTTTAAATTTTCTTCAAAGCTCATCGCTCTTTATAAATCTCTTTCTAAATAAAATTTCCCCGAAAAACAGCGCCCCCATTAGCGCGTAAGATACCGCGCCGCTATAAACGCTCCAGTAAAGTTTATCCTCCATCAAGGCTAGTGCAAGCGATATGGCGGCGTTAAAAACAAAAAACGCGCACCAAATTTTGGTCAAATTTCGCGTATATATCACGCCTTTTTCGTCTAAATTTGGCTCTTTTAGTTTTGCTATTTTGGTGATGACGGCCTCGTTTTTTAAGCTAAAAGCAAAAAACGCAAAAAACCCCAAACACACAAAAACGGTATAAATATACGATAAAAATCCGCCCCTAAAAATCATACAAACTATGAAAAAAACGGCGGCAAGGATGCTAAGCCTCCTCTCAAAACCGCTTGAAGATGCCCCGCGCGCTATCCACAGCGCAGCCAGCACCCAAACGACCCAAAAGGCAAAATCGCTCGCGAAAAATAGCGCGAATGGGTAGATGACGCTAACTGCGCTTAGGGTGATTTTAAGCTTGCTCGTCAAATTTTTTAGCCACCGCGTTTACGATGTCTTCGAGCGTTTTTACGTTTTTAAAATCTTCAGGCATCAATCGGTGTCCAGTTTTACGCTTGATGTGGTCTATTAGATCGATCGCGTCGATGCTATCTATCTGAAGATCCTCGTAAATGCGCGTTTGCGGCGTAATTTTGGCCTCGTCGATTTCAAAAAGCTGCATGAGAGCTGACTTTAAAATCTCAAAAATTTCTTCTTTTTTCATCGTTATTTCCTGTTTTCAAAGATATATTGCGCGAGGCTTTTTACGCTGTAAAAAATCTCTTTTAAATTTGCGGTTTTAGAATCAAGCACTAGGCCGTAGCTTTTTTGTACCGCAAGGCCAAGCTCTAGCGCATCGACGCTATCTAGCCCTAGCCCTTCGTTAAAAAGCGGCGCGTTTTCGTCGATATCGCTTGGTTTCATATCCTCTAAATTTAAGCTCTTTATGATGAGCTCTTTTATCTCATCTATTAGTTCGTTCATTGTTTAAACTCCTTTGTATAATTTTCGCTGATAAAAGCGTGCAGCTCTCTAGCCCTGATCGGGTTTGGCCTATGCGCGCAAAACCCGTCCAAATTTAGCCTAAAAAGTTCTTTGAACTCGTATTTTATCATAACGCTCGGGGTTTTGTACCAAGGCTCGTGTTTTTTGAGGCTGGGCGGATCCATTTTGATGGCGACGGCGACTAGCTGCTTTGCCGCATTTACGGCGATATAGGCGGCTGCTTTGTGAAAGACTATCTCGCCTGCAGTGCGCGTACCTTCGGGAAATATTATCAAGCTCTCGCCGCTCTTTAGTGCGTCCGCGCTTTTTTGCAAGAGCTCCTCGTTTGCCGTGTTTAGGATGTAGCCGCAGGATTTTATCGCGGGAGCTAAGAAAATATTTTTAGCAAGGCCTGCTTTTACCACGCAGTTTGCGCGGCGGATAAAGGCCAGTAAAAAAACGACGTCTAAAAGCGACGGGTGGTTTGCGATGATTATCTGCGAGGCGGTGCCAAGCCCCAAAGAAAGGTTAAATTTAGCGCGCTGGTAGCCGGAAATTTGCGTAGAGAATATAAAAAATCTCCAAGCCAAACGCACCAGATCGCGGCAAAAATCGCGGATAAATTTAAATTTATAAAGCCCAAGAAGCGCAACCGGAACAAAGATCAAATTTCCAAGCGCGCAGATGAGTCCAAACAGCGCGAAATTCGCCCCGACGATAAAAATCTTAAACCAATGACGAGGGCTCATAATCCCACCGCCAAGCGGAGTTTTTATCCGCGCTTTGCCAAGAGCATTTTTGCTTCGGATCGAAATTTTGAAGGAATTTAACGAGCAAATTTTCATCCGTTTTACCGCCTGGTTCGCCTTGAGACAGGCTTAAATTTTCGCCCTCGCTAACTAGCAAACAAACCATGCATGAGGGTGCAAACTCATCAAAATACTCCTGCGAAATGCTCTCGTGATAGGCTAAAACCAGGGCGTTTTTGGCTCCGCTTTTTAGCATCAGATGCGCCTGCACCAAAGCGTACTCTAGCGGCGCGTATGCAGAAACGGCCGAGATTTCGCTACTATTTTTAAAATTTATCGCTAGAAGCGAGGAAAGGGCGTTGTGTACCGAGAGCGAAAACGAGGTCGGCGATATGAGTTCGCCGCGAGCTAGCGTGTTTTGCAGCTCAAAACAGCGATTTATCTCGCCCTCATAAGAGCTAAAAACGATAGGCATATCA
>CAUQJU010000133.1:0-4514 GCA_963518005.1 uncultured Campylobacter sp. | reverse complement strand
GGTCACTCGCTAGGAGGACATCTGGCTCAGGTTTATTGCTCGGTCTATCCAAACGAAGTAAAGGAGCTATATACCTTTAACGCTCCTGGCTTTGGAGGAGTATTGATATCCTTGCCGGTTATCGCTTTTAGATTTTTAGGCTTTATAGCCAAGGTCATATATAAAGGCATAAGGTGGGTAGCTAGGATACTAGACCCGTATGGCTTTATAGGAGGCATGGTTAGCAAGGCGTTTGATAAGATAAAAAGCTTCTTTGGCTTTGGCAAAGACGATAAAGACGAGGCTACGCTAGAAGATTGCGTCGATCTCGTAAAAGAAAACAAAACGGCCTGCGAGGAGCTAAATAAGCAAAACGTAAGCTCTAATATAAGCAAGGCCAGTAAAGGAGATACTTTTGGTATAGAGGTTCATCATATAGACTCCGTTATGCATAAAATTTACGACGAATACGACGAAGGATACTTCGATAAGCAAGAAGAGTACAAAAATACGTTTAGCTCAGATACCGTAAAAACAGACGCAAATCAGGTATTTGAGCCAAGCGTATCGGTTATCTCAGATCTTGGCCTTAGATACGGCATGGTAAGCTATACGGAAAAATTCGACTATCAAAACACCTCTAAACTTCATCTTATAAACGTGCTAAAGGCTTCTCACTTTATGAAGCAGTTAGTAGAGAGCTTATATCTGATGGAGTATCTTTTAAACCATCCCGAAAACGAAGCCAAGATAAAAGATAAAGATATAGCAAAGGCTCTAAACTATCTAAACGACTACTTACAAACCCTAGCTTCTCAGATACTGTTTTATAAAATTTATCTAAAAAATCTTCCGAGGCTAGGCAATATGGAAGAAGAAAAGATCTCGATCCTAGAAAGCGTAATATATCCCGTAAGCCTATACGTAAACGACTTTGGATACGACGATATCGGCGAGGCGCCTAATGTAGAAGATCCGGCTAGCTGTTTGTTAGCCTATACGCAAGATAATCTACTAATAAAAATCATAGATAAAGAAGATATAAAGGATATCAACACAAAAACGCTCGCCTCAGAGGTCATGCAAGATGATCTAAATTTGACGTTTGCGATATATGGATGCAGATTTTTTACTCTGGATAAAAAGTTAAATTTAGAACAAGCAAAAGATAGACTCACGTATATATCGGACTTTTATAAAGGTATAAGCCCATACGTTAGCCATAAGCAAGATAGCGCGGAGCTTGAAAAATGGATAGAGGCTAGGATAGAAATTTGCAAAAGTGCGTATGAGCTTAAATTTGAAGGATGGAGATATCTATCTAACGATAAGAAGCGTTATTTGGTACTCTCGAAAAAATCGCGCAGCGCATATAAAAAAGAGATAGACGAGGATCAAAGAAGCATAATCCTGCCCGTCATCGAAGCGCTAGCGGATATGTCTAAGGAAGATAAAGAATATCAAGCGAAACAGGTCTTAAAGATGATAAGATTTGAGCCTAGCGAGCTTATACATATCTACCATAAAAACTGCGATATATTTTTAAAAAACGAAAGTACGTTTGACATCGTACGCGTAGAAGAGGATATAAATTTAAGCTTTAAGTATCTAAACACCAAAGTCTTTATGATGAGTAAGCTTTTAACGGGGGGCGAGGAAAAAGAAGATTACGAGCTTTACTTTAAAGAAAACAAAGACAAAAACGATCCGGAAAATAAAGAAGACGCAAATCAGGCCTCCTCATCGCTTGCCCCTAAAAACCAAGCTAGCAAGGATGGCCAAGCTGGCGAAAGCTATGCCGCGTATATATTTCAGCCCCGAGATACGCATAGCGGCATAGGAGGGCTAAATTTACTATACAAAAACTCTCAGGCTAGGCTACTAAACTACGATATAAAAGAAGATAGCCTAAATATCAAGCTAAAACCGGCTAGTAAAAAGGCTAAAGAGCTAAAGAGGCTAAATCAAATCGCTCCCGAAGATAAAACGTTTGACGAAATGGCGGTTAAAACTAGCCTCTCGTATCTACATCCGGTCATAGAAGACGATATCATAACCTGCGAACACGGCGGCAGGGTGGCGCTAAAAAGCGTAAGAGGAAGAACGATAAAATCAAACGGCATACCCCTGATACTAGGATGCGATTTTATAAACTTACCCATAGTAGGCTGTAGCGCAAACTCTCCTTGCACTAGAGTAGCTTTCGTGCCAGGCGGCGCTCTTAGCCAAAAAACCGTAAACGGCGATCACGCCTTGATGCAAGACTTCGTAAATTTATGTAGGAGCGATAGAGGCTCTATACTAACCTGCGCTAAAAAATCAAACAAGCTTAAGATATCAGATCCCGGGAATATCGGCGGCTCTAATATCTCAAATGCGGACAAGGATAACGCCGATAGCAACTCTGCTTGCATAAGGCTGCATTTTAAAAACTACGCCTCGCAAAAAGACAATCTGCCCGTAAACATCTACTATCTAAACGGCGCTAAATTTGAAAACAAAGATGGCTTTGAACAAATACGGCTAAATTTAAACGAAGGCAAAAATCCCAGCGACGGCGAACTGGATAAAAAGCTAAAGCAAAACTATAACGAAGACCATAAATTTAAAGAATTCGAGCTACGCTACGGTATAAATACTATAAATTTGGTATTTGTAATCCCAAACTCTCCTCAAAAGGCTTGCAATAAAGCATATAAAGATGCGGGCGAGCCTGAAAGCGGAGTTGGATACTTCGCTAGGCTAGATAAATACGAAAGCCTAGATAGGTCGCAAAAAAGACCGGTGCATACTTTGGTATTTTTCTCGCCCTCATACGCTAAAAGCGTAAAACTGCAAATCGCTAAAGGGTTTGATAAAGATAATGAGCCGAGTCTAGATATATGCGAAGTCGTAATGTTAAGCGGGCAGGTTTAATTTAAACGCAAGGAAGTAAGGTGCAAATAAGCAATATAAGAGTCGTGCAGGATATAGAAACGCTACTGAGGGAATTTGACGGGTATATTCAAAAATACTCTAACGTTACTTTTTATTGCAGAAATCTCAACAGCTTTTATCATAATGACGTATTGCAGCCAAATACCCTAGGCGGCATTATCATGCAAAGGCTTTTTGATATGAGCCCAAATATACGAGAGATTCCTAGCGACGGCAATAATATAAAAATAGTAACGCCTAATTTTATAGATAAAAGCGCGCTCATAGACGGCAAAGAGACGATAAGAAACGGCAAATTTAACATTAGAAGACTAGATAAAGTCATAGAGGCACATACTGTAATAAACGAAGAAAATCCCGTAGAAAAATTCATCAAAGACCTAATAAATCTCGCAAACGAAGGCAAAAAGGAGTATGAAAAAGTAAAAAATTTTACCGATGCGGCAAGCGAGCTGGCAAAAAACTACGACGTAAACAAAACCAGCGTCAAGAATAGTTTGGATGAGCTGCAAAAAAGTATAATCCAAAAAGCCGAGGTCATACTGGCAAATGAAAATTTCGCCCCGAAAGAGGAAGTAAAAGAAAGCATAAGCAATGCGTTTAACAAACTAAAAAGCAACATAGAAAAAACATCCAAGCAAACATACGGTTATACCGTAAAAGAGATAGCAAAGGCCTTGATTAGTATCATAGACTTCACGGAGCTTAAAAAAATATATAAGCCCGTAACCATTATATCCTCTGCGGGAGATATTTATGAAACCGGCTCTAAAATATACGAATATAGTAAAAAAAAGGGCTTTTACGCATTTGCCGGACCGGTTGCAAATTTGCTTGCCAGCGAGTTTGGTTTTATCTTTGGACTTCTAAATTCAGACTCCCTTAGCAATATTTTAGTATTTAAGTCCAAGGACGGTAGCGGCGGAGGATTGATAGATTTTTCGGGATTTGAGGTTTCGGGGTTAAACGTTCAAACTAACGTAGACGAATGTTTGGGCATTTGCGCAGATCTTTTATTTGACGAAAGCAAAAAAAGTGAGGACGATGCTATAGATTACTCAAAGATCGATGCGGCGTCAAGCGGCGCAGATTTTTTTGACGTTAGAGGAAAAATTTATAAAGCACAAAACGAAAACATAAGCATATGCAAAAATACCGGAAAGAAAGATAAAGATAGCCATAGCTTGTATGAAGCCATAGAAAATAGCGTGGTATCAAACGGCGCGCACTTCGTATATATACAACATCCGTTTTTTAACTCTTTAAAATTCGCAAATCTCATCCGAGATAAATCCTCTACCGATAAAGACCGGGATACAAATAGCCTGCGATACGGAAAACTGGACAAAAACTATCTCGTGCTATCAAGAGCCTCGCAAAAAGCCAACGCCAAGCTAAGCGAGTATATAGTAGAAACGGCGCTTAGCTATAAAATAAACGATGAAAACAACAGAAGCGATAAAGACCCAAAGCTAATAAAGCCCGGCGAGATAAACCAAGTAAAAGACTACAGCAAATACTCCATAAGCGTAAACGCAAAAGAAGAAGAGGACTTGTATCTGCTAAATTTAAGCCCGTTCGTGCGTATATCAAGGGAT
>CAUQJU010000132.1:0-4614 GCA_963518005.1 uncultured Campylobacter sp. | reverse complement strand
ATTTTGTCCTATAGTACCGCTAAGGTCGATAGAAACGGTATCTGCCACAATTTTATTGGCTCCGCCGATTTCGACTTTTCCTCTAGTATTTCCGACATCTATATCGACGCTACTACCGACGCCTAGCCCGATCTGGCCGATTTGGGCTCCAGTTCCGTCGCTGTTTACGATGTTTTTTAGTGTGATTTTTAGATTCTTAACGGTTGCATCGGAGTTTCCTATTGTTACGACGGTTCCGGTATAGCTAGTATTGCCGATATTTGTGGCGCTGACGGTTACGTTTTGAGCTTTTAACGCCCCTATATTGAGTTTGCCAAGGATGTCTTTGGCTGTGATATTGATATCGTTTTGAGCCGTTAGGGTGCTGCCGACGCCTATTCTAACGTCATGTCTAACCGAACTAACATCAAAGGTAATCCCGCTTTTTTTAGAAGTTATGTTACCGCCGACCTCTAGCCAGCCTATGTTGTTAGCTACGAAATTTACCTCGCCGCCTACGGTTATCGCACCCACTTTTACGCCGTTTGTGATATTTTTTAGATTTAGATCCACTCCAGCGTTGCTAGCTTCTTTGGTAGTGATAGTGCCGATATTAAGATTTTTAACCGTTGCGCCGCCTAGAGTACTAGTGGTTAGGTCGTTTACTTTTACGCTTACGCCGTTTTCGGAGCTTATAGAGCCTAAATTTTTAAGGTCGATAAGAGAACCTATCGCTAAAGGCGCGCTTCCTTTTACATTTATATCGGAGACGAATTTAAGAGTATCGTCATTGCCTAAGTCAAAGCTTCCCGAAGTCTTTAAATTTAGTTTAGCAATATTCGTAGAATTCGTATCGGCGGTTAAAGTAAATTTATTAGGGTTTGTGCTGACGACATTTACGGTTTTTAGTAAAGCCGAGTTGTCTAGACTTATGCTTGAATCTACCGTAGTGTTTACGTTTAGATTTAAGGTATTAGCTTTAGGTAGCTCTAGTATGCTACTTGTGTCGACAGAACCTGCGGTCGTTATGACTGAAGCGTCTAAATTTACGGTAACGTTTCTAGATTCTGATAATCTAATCTTGCCCGCCATAGCCGTAGGCGAAGTCGCGTTATCTACCTTATAGTTTACGGTCTCTACAGAGGTATCGTTTACGTGGACTTTACCTGCGCCGGTACCTTCTGCATCCGTAGCATAAGGGCTGACTTTTTTAGTTAAATTTACCGTTTTGATACTTGAGCTGGTTACGACTAGTTCATTGTCTAGCTTACCTACCTTTAGGGTCTCTATATCGTTTTGCCCGACCAGATCCAGTCTCCTAACTGAGGTACCAGAGCTGTTATTATCCAAAATCTCGATATTTTCTACGCCTTTTAACGTCATCTTTTTTAGGCCTTCGAGGCTTCTAACCTGGAGAGTATCGGTGCCGGCGCCAGCGTCGATAGAGGAAGAATTAATAGTAAGCTCGCCAACCACTATAGTGTCGTTGCCGCTACCGCTTTTTACGGAGCTATATTTGCGGGAACCGCTTAGATCCGCAGTTAAATTTCCGGTCATTGTAGAGGCGTCAAGGCTTTTTACGAAATCCGTACTAGCAGGGGTCATCTGCCTATCCTTCGTTGCGATATCTAGATCTGCCGCGCCTTTTACCGTTATAGCTTTATTTTGAACTTCTTTTATATAGCTTTTAGCGTCTTTTGTGGTGATGTTTAGCGTTTCTATACCGTTAAATTCGGTCTTTATAGACTTCACGTGCTTGTCGGTGGCTGTAGCCTCGGCAACGGCAGTCTCTCTGCCCACGTTATTTAGGGTTAGATTTTGCACATCATTAGAGCCGCTAGTTAAATTTGTATTATAGATAATACCTATTTTGGTTGCATCTTTTTGGCCGTTTACCGTTAAATTTACGATGCTTGCGAGATCGGTTATTCGAATACCGTTTGTTCCGGTAGTAGATACCGATTTTAATCCGTCAATCTTAGCGGCATTAAAAATTCTTTGAGAGTCGGAAGTGTTTGTTAGGTTTAAAATTTCGATATTTTTCGCATAGCCATCTACGAAGCCCGTAAAGCTATCGTTTACCGCAACGTTTAGCGCATCGGTGCCTCTGCCGCCGTCTAGCTTATCGTTTACTTTTAGAGTGTTTCTATCTGCATACGAGCTGGAAACCGCGCTAAACACGTCTAGTCCCTCGCCGCCGGTGATGGTTTGATCCTCGGTGGTCAATGTGTGAGTGGTAACGGTAGCCATCGCGTCGATTCTAGCTTTTTGCGCGGCTAAATTCGTAGAGTTCGTAGATCTGATAATCTCTTGAAACGGAGTATAGTCGTATCCTCCGTTGCCGTCGCTATCTATAGAAGCGATCTTTTGAGCCATGTATGCCGATACTTCTGTTTTGTTTGCAAAGGTTTGCGCAGCTACCGGATCAGCCGCTCTAGCCTCAGCCGAGGTTGCTACTTCAAATAATTTTACCAGCGTATCGCCTCTTGAGTTGCCGGCTTGTAGGTGTCTGACCCATGCGTTGATGCCGTCCGGGTCTTGGGTATAGTCTTTACCTAGGATATTTTTATAGATAAGCTCTACGTAGCCTCTATCCGTGCTTACGTCCACGCCCATGCTTGCGAAATAAGGCGGCGTAGCAGGAGATGCTAACATCTCGTTTGCCATCTGGGCTACGGTTTTAGTAGCGCCTGCTGCTACCCACGCGTTAAAGCCCGCACCCTCGGGCGCTCTGTTAAATAATGCCACATAAAGCTGGGCGACTTGCGCTTGTGTTACTGCCATTAAGGACTCCTTTTTTAGTGTTTTCTTGAGTTTTTTGGGTATCTTTACAGAATACTGTCGTGATTATAGCGTAAAATTTTAAAAATGATGGAAATATGATTTAAAAATAACCGATAGGCGGTGAAACTAATAGTAAAATTTAACTGCCAAATTTATGCCGAAGTTCGATTTTACGCGCAATGAACGAATCTAATATAAATTAGTCGATTACTTTATAAATCTTAAATACCTGCGGCTAAAGGCGACTTATACATAAAATAAAATTCGTCTTTTCAAAGAAAATTACTTTAGCTATGAAAAACTTTCTACGAATTAAATTTGTTCTCTTAACAAATGTATAAAAATCTTCAAAGAGTTTTGATCTAATGAAATTTAAGAAGTTAAATTTAATGGATAGAGTTAAATTTAAAAGCCTTTAGGCTCTTGATTAAAATACGGCCGCGGCTAATATGCCGCAGCCGTATGGGTAAATTTACAACCTACACTTAAGCGCAAGATTAAAAAGTAAACTCTCCGGTAGTGGTATTGAAGTAAGGGTTTAGATTATCGATATGATAACCAGCAAGCTTGACTAAATGATCGCTATTAGTTAGGTACGTTCCTGATGCAGTAGCCTCTTTTACGATATATGTGTCATTTTTATAATAAAACGCATATGCATAGTTGTTGCCGCTACTATTTGCCGCCAGAACCGCATTTGCGGCATCTTTTAGAGTCTCTTTATCGTCCAAATTCACATCGTATTTAACAAAGCCTGCAGTTGAACCGTCGTTACCTATCTTTACCTTATCGCCCTGCTTGATGTTGCTGATAGACACATACTTGTTAGCATCGGCATTAGTTGTAGCAGCCGCTCCTATGTTATAGATATCGCTACCTCTACCGCCCTCTAGTGTAAGAACATTTGGTTTTTGCGCAGTTCCGTTCGTCAATGCGCCGTCTACTTTAAACGTATCGTCGCCGTCGGTTCCTTTTACGTTTAGGGATTTGTTATTTATAGCTATAGACGAACTGCCTAGAGTTATAGTTCCTTTTTCCGCATTTTTTAGAGCGCTTAGGTCTATTGTTTTTAAATTATTCGCCGTTACGTTTAGATCAAGCGTATATTTGTCCATACCGTCGCCTAGGTCTCCGCCTACGGCATAGGTTTTACCGCTAAAGGTAGAACTGCCTTCGTCTCTAAATTTAAAGTTAAATACGTCTTGTCCTACAGAACCCGTTACGTTAGCTTTAGGATCTACGTTAATGCCGGTAGTAGAAGCAAGAGATATATCTACGCCGTTAGAACCGTTAGTATGGCTTATAGCCGAGCTTTTAAACGTTACATTACCGCCGGTTATAGTACCTACGGTATTTGCTTGCAAGCTTTGGCTTAGATCGATTTTTACCGTAGAGTCTGCACCGACGGTTACGTTACCGATAGTTACCGTACCTTCGGTTCTACCGGAATCGATGTTTACTAAGCCGTTTTTAACATTAGTAAGACCAGACTCTTTGATACCTATGTTGCCGATAGTTAAGCCCTGAGCTAGGTTGTCTGCTGTGAGATTATATTTAACTCCTACACTTTGCGGAGTGTTATATGGAGCAGAGTCGCCCATATTAAAGTGAGATAACGTTACGTCCCTATTTATATTATTAAATTTAAGGTCAACCGACGCATCATCCTCTATAAGCCTAAGAATACCTAGCTCTACTGTACCGTCTACGTTTTTGATATCGGCTTTAAAATTATTTAAGTCACCTATAGAAGCAGTTGTGCCATCACCTATCTTAACATTTCCTTTTACGCCGTCTATAGCGACATTGCCGTCGTGATGCTTATTGGTAGGGCTTGAGCTAGCTTTCATA
>CAUQJU010000131.1:0-4628 GCA_963518005.1 uncultured Campylobacter sp. | reverse complement strand
CTAAACGAGATAAATAGCGACGATAAGGTTACTTTGGGCGACATCATCAAAGAACAGCTATCATAAGTAAATGAAGCGATATCTGCTCTGGGGCGCGATGGTTTTTTTGCTGATTTTCGTCTGCGTATGCGGCGCTTTGCTGTATAAGTACGCGGAGGTAAATTTAAAAGAACCTGCGCCCATGGAGCTAAAAATATCGCAAAACGGCGAGGAGCGGAATTTGACTGCCAGGCAGACCTCTTGGGTCGGTGAAATGGCAAATTTGGCTCCCAAAAATTACGCTTTAGCAAGCAATGAGATATTTATAGAATTTAAAGACAAATCAAAAGCTACCGCCAAGAGCGCATATCAGCTAATGATTGATAAAAACGATATCTATTCCATGTTTTGCCTTACGCAAACCCTAAAAAACATACCAGTAGATTTTAGCGTGGTAAATGAAAAATCTCAAAATTTAATCTACATAAATACGCAAGATAGCGGTATTTTAAACCGTATTATAAACGAACTTAAGGCGTATGATATACACTCAACTTTTAAGGAGATCAAGCTATGAAAACCATAATAGTGTGCGATGCGATACACAAAGTCGGCTTTGAAATTTTAAATCGCGAAGAGGATATAAAAGTAATCGACGCGGTAAACGTGCCAAAGGACAAGCTCTTAGATATCTTAGGCGAGGCTGATGTGGCTATCACTCGAAGCTCAACGGAAGTCGGCGAAGCGTTTTTAAATGCCGCAAAAAATTTAAAAGCTCTCGTGCGCGCGGGCGTTGGCGTCGATAACGTGGATATCGACGGCTGTTCAAAGCGCGGCATCATCGCGATGAATGTCCCTACGGCAAACACGATCGCCGCAGTAGAGCTAACGATGGCTCATATGCTAGCGGCGGCTCGCTCTTTTCCTTATGCCCACAACGACCTAAAAATCGACCGCATTTGGAAACGCGAAAAATGGTACGGCGTCGAGCTTTTTAACAAGACTCTAGGCGTCATTGGCTTTGGCAACATCGGCTCGCGCGTGGCGGTTAGGGCTGCGGCTTTCGGTATGAAGATCGTCGCTTACGATCCGTATATAGATCCGTCGAAAGTAACCGATATGGGCGGCGTTTATACTAAAAATTTTGGCGATATTCTCGCTTGCGATTTCATAACGATCCATACGCCTAAAAATAAAGAAACTACGGATATGATCGGCGAGGCCGAGATCGCAAAGATGAAGGACGGCGTGCGTCTCATAAACTGCGCCCGCGGCGGTCTTTATAACGAAGAGGCGCTATATAACGGCTTAAAAAGCGGCAAGATCGCGTTTGCCGGTATCGACGTATTTGCAAAAGAGCCCGCGACTAATCACCCGCTACTTGAGCTAAACAACGTCAGCGTCACGCCGCATCTTGGCGCAAATACGCTAGAGTCTCAAGCAAACATCGCTATCGCCGCAGCCGAACAGGCTATCTCGGCGGCTCGCGGTATCAGCTATCCTAGCGCGTTAAATTTGCCGATAAAGACCGAGGATTTGCCCCCCTTCGTAGAGCCTTATATCGAGCTTACGAGCAAGATGGCGTTTCTTGCCGCGCAAATCAACAAAAACGCGATCAAAGCCGTCCGTATCGAAACTCACGGGCAGATTAGCGAATACGCAAATTCCTTACTAACCTTTGCTATCGTGGGCGCGCTAAAAGAGAGTTTGGGCGACGGCATAAACTACGTAAACGCTAAATTTTTATGCGACGAAAAGGGTATAAAAACCGAAAGCATCGTCGGCGGCGATAGTATTTTTAAAAATAAGATCACCGTTCGTATCACGACGCAAAGCGATGTCGTGACGATCGGCGGAACGGTATTTGGCGAGAATCAGCAGCGTATCGTAACCATAAACGGCTTTAAAACAGACTTTAAACCCAAAGGCAAGATGATTATCTTTAAAAACAACGACGTTCCGGGCGTTATAGCTAAGATTTCGTCTATCCTTGCCGATGAGAAGATAAATATCGCCGACTTCCGCTTGGGACGCGACGACCACGGGATGGCGCTTGCGGTCGTGCTGGTCGATGAAAAGATAACCAAAGAGACGCTGGCTAAACTAAACGAACTCGACGTTTGTATATGGGCAAAATACGCAGTTATCTAAATTTGGGCCCAAAACCAGGCTCAAATTTAAGAAAGGCTTGAATATGAAATTTTTACTTTTTATTCCGATTTTGTTTTTATTTGCCGGTTGTGAGAGCGAAGTGCAAAAGCAAACTACGAAAAATTTCGAGAAAATTCTGACCGAAAAAAAGAAATTTCAAAAGATACAAAAAGACGAACCAAGCGTGAGCGAGCAGATGAAAAGGGAAATTCACTCGCAGTCTGAAAAGAGCAAAGAAAAAGGCGAGTTTAAATTTAAAGAGTGATAAGCATCGCCTAGAGTACCCGTATTGGCGCACGAGCGAACATCCCCGTCGGTGCAGACCTCGCCCGCTTGGGGTTAGCGCACAAGCTTTCGTCACGCAAAATCCGTCAAAAACGTATAGGCTGGGTTTTTAAACTCGCCTTTTATGCGGTTAGTGATTTTATGCTTTATCCACCGGCATTGTTTTAGCAGTCGGTATAAACGCATACGGGAGCCGTAAATTTGCGGATTATCTCCCGGGCGAAATTTAACTTCGTCCAAATTCGGCTGTTTTGCTAAATTTACGAAAAACCAACCCGCTTCTTTTCTCTCGTAAATTTAAGCCGTCTTTATGTGCGCCTTAAGGTTGACGGTTTTACGGGGCTTAAATTTAAGGACGACATTTAAATGCTAAATACTCGGCATACGATTTTACGGCTCTTATATTCGGCAAATCAGCCGTGCATTAAGCCGCGAGACAAGCCTTGTTTTACCCGCTTATTTAAGCCGTTTGCTACGCTATTTATTTGTCTAGAGCCGCAAGGATGCGGATCTTCCCGGCGTAAATTTAATCTCAAGATCCAGAGCGAATTTATAAATTTTCTAGCCTTTTGTTTCAAAATTTCAAAGCCCGTGCCGACTTTATCGGTGCGTCGGTTGCGGTCTATGAGGCTTTGCCCTATTTCGTGAAACGTTTTGCGCTGCAGTAAGCGCCTCTTTTGTAAAGCACAAACGACCGGCCGAATTTGGAGCGTCGCAAAGATGCGATTTTTTAAATTTGACGGTATGGCTTAGGCTAGGACAAATAAAACAAAGTCTGAAGCGTAGACGTGCAGCGATTGCGCGAGCGCTTAAGGCGCTAATTTTTTATCTACCACGGCGCGTTTATTATAGGCCCACTCGGCAGAGATAAGCCTCGGTAAAGCAAGGCGAAATTTATTCGCTCTATCGCCGCCGCCCTTTTTTTTGGGACGCGCGCTTTTGTTTACGAGATGGTAGGTTGGCGTAAAGCTTGGTATCAAGATTATGCGGCCGTGCGGGCGCGATTTCTTGCTGCTTTGGTCTATAGCAGATTTTCCCCGCGCGCAGGCTTTGTGCAACTCTTAAAGCACGCAACGACTCTTTTGCGTAAATTTAGTAAGCGCGGTATCGGCGTTACCGAAAAAGGCGCATATTTTAAGTGGGTAAAAAATAAAGTCGTTTTAGCGCGAGAGCGCTCGACCGTAAGCAAAGCTCGGGGCAAATAGCGTAAGAGGCCGACTTTGCCCCCTCTAACATCTTTAAAATCGCCGTTTTCGTGAAATTTTAGTTACTAGTTTTAGTCGTTTTTATGCGTCTAAATTTAGCCCTTACGCATTAAACTTAAGCGGCATATCGGCTATTTTTCTGGGATTTTGCTCAGAATCTTTTTATAAATTTAGCCAAATGCTTAAAAAAATAATTAAATTTAAATAACCGACGCAAAAACTCGAAAATTTGCTTAATTGATAACGCGTAAATAATTTGTTCTAAAAAACGCCTTTTTTGTTTAATGGATATTTGTGTGCTACTTTTAGTAACATTTATACTCCTAAAATGCCTAATATAGACGGCTCGTAAAATTTTATACCCAAATTAGCCTCGGCTAAATTTGTCTTTTTTCGTATTACCGTTTTACGCAACTTTTACGGCGCAAATCCCAAACCTTAAAGCGAAATATTAATGTGATTTTTATTTTGCATTAAGCTTGAAATCGCACTAAAATTTCGCCGAGATTTTAAATTTAGGAGGATTTGATGCAAGAGGTGTTTTTGCAAAATTACGATCCCGCTGGTAATATTTGGCTCAGCGCGGCTGCGGCGGCTTTGCCCATAGGCGTGTTTTTGCTCTGCTTGACGGTTTTTAAGCTAAAAGGCTACGTCGCGGCGTTTCTAACCGTTGCAGCCAGCCTTGCCGTGGCGATTATATTTTATAAGATGCCTGCGGTTACGGCGTTTATGAGCTTTGCTTACGGTTTTTTCTACGGGCTTTGGCCGATAGCTTGGATTATTTTGTGCGCGATTTTTCTTTATAAACTTAGCGTAAAATCAGGCTACTTCGAGACGCTAAAGGCCTCTATTACGGCTATTAGCCCCGATTGCCGCATTCAGGTGATTTTAATAGCGTTTAGTTTCGGCTCGTTTTTAGAAGGAGCTATAGGCTTTGGCGCGCCGGTTGCGATTTGCGCGGCTTTGCTTATGGGGCTTGGGCTAAAGCCTTTAAGCGCGGCCGGACTT
>CAUQJU010000130.1:0-4640 GCA_963518005.1 uncultured Campylobacter sp. | reverse complement strand
AAGTCTAGGCGAGCCGCTATATCTGGATATAAAGGCGGCATTTTACGGACGCAAAAATCAGCCCGTGATCGTGGGCGGCCGTTACGGCCTAAGCTCAAAGGACGTCGATCCTGCGCAAATGCTAGCCGTATTTGAAAACCTAAATTTAGAGGGGCCTAAAAACGGCTTTACCGTCGGTATCGAAGACGACGTGACCTTCACCTCGCTAAAAGTCGGCGAGAAAATTTCGCTAAGCGACGCAAGCGTGAAAGAGTGCCTATTTTACGGCCTTGGTGCGGACGGTACCGTTGGGGCGAATAAAAACTCCATCAAAATCATCGGCGACAAAACCGAGCTTTACGCGCAGGCGTATTTTGCCTACGATAGCAAAAAATCCGGCGGCTATACGCGCTCGCATCTGCGTTTCGGTAAAAACCCGATCCGCTCGACCTACCTCGTCTCAAATCCGCACTTCGTAGCCTGCTCGGTCGCGGCGTATCTTGAAATTTACGACGTCATAGACGGTATCCGCGAGGGCGGGACGTTCCTGCTGAACTCGATCTGGGACGCCGAGCAAACGGTCGCTAAACTACCAAATAAAGTAAAGAAAATTTTGACCGCTAAAAAGGTAAATTTCTACATCATCAACGCCACTAAGCTAGCTCGCGAGATCGGGCTAAAAAACCGCACGAATACCATCATGCAGTCGGCGTTTTTTAAACTTGCAGACATCATCCCGTTTGCCGACGCGCAAAAATACATGAAAGAGTACGCGCACAAAGCCTACGCCAAAAAGGGCGAAGCGATCGTAGAGATGAACTACAAGGCCATCGATATGGGCGCGGACGGGCTGGTTAAGGTCGAGGTTGATCCTAGCTGGGCAAATTTGACGGATGACGCGAGCGCGGAGGAAAAATACGTCGGCGACGAATTCATAGAAAAAATCGTCAAGCCTATCAACGCCGCTAGGGGTGATAGCTTGCCGGTTTCAGCGTTTGTGGGCTTTGAGGACGGACACTTTAAGTCAGGCACGACGCAATACGAAAAACGCGGCATCGGCGTAATGGTGCCTAAGTGGATCGAGAGCAACTGCATCCAGTGCAACCAGTGCGCCTTCGTCTGCCCGCACGCGGTGATTCGCCCGTTTCTAATCGACGAAAACGAGCTCGCCGCCGCGCCGCAAACCGTGCAAGATCACGTCCTAGATGCCAAAGGCAAAGAGGTAAAAGGGCTAAAATACAAAATCCAAGTTAGCCCGCTTGACTGTACGGGCTGCGAGCTGTGCGCTCAAAACTGCCCGAGCAAGGAAAAATCGCTCGTCATGGTGCCTCTTGCCGAGGAAATGGAGAAAAACGAGCAGGAAAACGCCGATTATTTATTTAAAAAAGTAACCTACAAAGACGATCTTATGAGCAAAGATAGCGTCAAGGGCGTTGGCTTTGCTCAGCCGCTATTTGAGTTTCACGGCGCGTGCCCGGGTTGCGGCGAGACGCCTTATATAGGGCTTGTTACGAGACTGTTCGGCGAGCGTATGATAGTGGCAAACGCGACCGGTTGTAGCTCGATCTACGGCGGCAGCGCGCCTTCGACGCCTTATACGACGAATAAAGACGGCAAGGGCGTAGCGTGGGCGAATTCGCTGTTTGAGGATAACGCGGAGTTTGGCATGGGTATGAACGTCGCGGTAGAGACGCTGCGCCATCGCATCGAAGACGTAATGCTACGCACCAAAGACACCGCGCCAAATGCCCTAGCCGCACTATACTCCGACTGGATTGCGCATAAAAACGACGGCGAGAAAACGACGCAAATCGCTAAAATTTTAATGCCGATTTTGGAGCAAAATTTAGACGTAGAGGGCGTAAAAGAAATTTTAGAGCTAAAAAGATATCTCGTCAAAAAATCCCAGTGGATCATCGGCGGCGACGGCTGGGCGTACGACATCGGCTTTGGCGGGCTTGATCACGTGCTAGCTAGCGGCGAGAATGTAAACGTGCTCGTGCTTGACACCGAGGTCTACTCAAACACCGGCGGCCAAAGCTCAAAATCAAGCCGCGCTGGCTCCATAGCGCAGTTTACCGCTAGCGGCAAGCCGATGCAGAAAAAAGACCTTGGCTACATCGCGATGACCTACGGAAATATCTTCGTCGCGCAGATCAACTCAAACGCCAGCCAAGCAAACACGATAAAAGCCATCGCCGCAGCCGAGGTCTACGACGGACCTAGCCTCGTGATAGCGTATTCGCCGTGTATCGCGCACGGTATAAAAGGCGGTATGGCCTACTCCGGCGGTCAAGGCGAGCTAGCGACCAAGTGCGGTTACTGGCCGACCTATGTCTACGATCCGCGCCTAATCAAAGATGGCAAAAATCCGCTCAAAATGACCTCAAAAGAGCCGGATTGGTCGCTTTACGAGGAGTTTTTGCTAAACGAAGTTCGCTACACCTCGCTTAAGAAAACTAACCCGCAGCACGCAGACGAGCTGCTGGCTAAAAACAAGGCCGACGCGCAAAGACGCTACCGCCAGCTAAAACGCCTAAGCTTGGCTGACTTTAGCGATGAGGTCGAGTCTGGCGCGCCTGAAAGCGCCGAGGATGCCTCTACCGATACCGCAGCCGAGTAAAGAGCAAATTTCCCTCGCTCAAATTTGACGGGCGAGGGAAAATTTCCGTAAATTTAGCCGCTCGTTTGGGCGGTTAAATTTGCTTCCAAATTTGAAATTTTAAATTTAACGCAGCAAATTTAAAAGGCGCAAAATGAGCCAAACCCATCCTTTTTAACCGATTTTCGATAAAAATTCTAAAATTTTAATCCTCGGCTCCTTCCCTTCCGTGGTTTCTCGCAAGCTCGGATTTTACTACGCAAATCCGCAAAATCGCTTTTGGCGTGTGCTGGCCGGGATTTTAAACGCTCCGCTGCCAGGAAGCACGGATGAAAAGATAAATTTCCTGCTCGCCCGCCGCATCGCTATCTACGACGCTGCGATCTCATGCGAGATAAAGGGTTCGAGCGACGCCAAAATGACCGCCGTGGTACCTGCAAATTTAGAACCGATCTTTACCGGCGCGCGAATAGCGCAGGTATTTTCAAACGGCGGTAAGGCGCATGAAATTTACGAAAAATATCTAAAAACTCAAATTTTAAACGCAACGGGCAAACCTTCCGTCAAGCTGCCGTCTACAAGCTCGGCAAACGCAAATTTTAGCTTTGAAAAGCTCGTGCAAGAGTGGAAGATTGTCATGGATACATTATAGAATAGATAAAATTAACACCCTTTGTCTTTGCGTAGATTGCAAGATTCTAAAATTTAGTATAAAGTATGACGTTTGCGTATTTGAGTATAAAATTTTTGATATAATTACTTAAAAAATTTAAGGGTTCCATAATGATTAAAAAAGTTGAAAGTATAAATTGTGCTTCTTACAATAACTACACTTGGGCAAGTGGTTTAGATGAGTTTAAACAAATTAATATATTTTATGGACACAATGGGGCAGGTAAAACGGTATTATCTAGAATTATGCGATGTTTTGAGCTGAAATCTCCTCATGGAGATTATAGGAATTCCTCTTTTTCTTTAACAATTAATAACGATAAAGTTATTAGTGAAAATGATATAGATAATGCCGAAGACTTAAATACTATAGTTTACAACAAGGACTTTGTTAGTGAAAATCTAAATTTTTTAATCAATGGTAGAAATGGAGGAAATATTAAATCTTTTTCAAGCACGATTATTGGTAGAGATAATAGTAAAATTTTAAAAGAAATTGAGGATACACAAGCTAAACTTGGGAATTTTAGTAACGATGAGCAAGGAATACCAGCTAGCGGTTTATATGGCGAAAAAGAAAGAATAAATAAGAATATATTTGAAAAAGAACAACTAAGACAATCAAAAAATCAGGATTCTAAACTAAGCATTAAGGCTCGTGAAATTAAGAATGAAATGATACTAAACGAAGTAAATTATAATATATCTAAGATGAAGCAAGATATAGAAAATATAAAAGAAAATATTGATGGTCACATTTTAACCCAAGAAGTGGAAAATCAACATATAAATAGTTTAAAAGATGAGATAAAAGAAACTTTAAAGATTGATATTGAATTTGATGAAAGAGATTTTAAGGATATTTTGGATGGAGCAAAGGAGCTAGTAGATGCGAAATTTATTCCTATAGAAAATATTGAAAATGATTTGAGAAGATGGCTTGAAGAAGGATTAAAATTCCATAGTCATGATAATACGGAGCAAGAGTGCAAATTTTGTAAAAATAAGCTTCCGCAGGATAGATTAGAATGGTTAATAAAGAATCTGAAAGATACAAGAATAGAAGAAAACAATAGTAAAATCAATTTTAAGCTAACTAAGGCATCGGAAATTCGCAATAGACATCAAGACTTTTTAAGTATTTTAAACAAATTAAAGCCTAGTAATTTTTATACCGAATTTAAAGATGAAAGTGAAAAGTTGAAAGAGGATGCGGGCAAGATTTTTAATAATTATTTTAGTGAATTGATTGAGCTTGGAAGAGAGTTGCAGATTAATAGAGATAATCCATATAGCGATGTAGATTTTAAAAATTTTAATGATTATTCCAAAGATGTAAATAATGTGATTGCAAAAATAAAAGATTTAATAGATAAAAATAATAGCA
>CAUQJU010000129.1:0-4648 GCA_963518005.1 uncultured Campylobacter sp. | reverse complement strand
CTCTTGGAAGGTCTTTTCCGCCGCTAAACACGCCCTCTCTCACGACTCTTTGTCGCTTTTATTGAAGGCGTTGGTTTTTTTGTTCGCCATTAGGCCACTTTTGATGATGCCGCCTTTCGTACCCGAACCAAAGCTTAGCTTGATGTTTGGATTTAGCACCTCTTTAGCCTTTGGCGAGTTTAACGCCTCCTCGATCGAAAAGTGCTGCACGTCGTCGCGCGCGCTCAAATTTAAAGCCAAGGCGCAAACGCCTGCTAAAACTAATGATTTTTTCATTTTTTCTCCTTTATTTTGCCGTATTAGCGCGTAATATTACCGTAATTTTCGTTAGTATAAACATAAAAGCTCGGTTTTAGCCCAAATTTTACCCCGCAAAAGCAAACGACGCTCACGGTCTTGCTTTGCTCTATCTTTAAAGAGCATTTGCCGCGCAAAAGCGCCGCTTTATGCTTTGGTTTTTCGTCGATGTTTAGACTCGCTTTGCCGCTTGGTTTTAAATTCTTTTAAATATCAGCGAGGTATTTACTCCGCCGAAAGCAAAGTTGTTGCTCATAACAAAATCCGTATCTATCGCCGTTTGCTCGGTCAGATAAAAAAGCCGCGCGCACTCCGGATCGACGCTGGTTAAATTTATCGTCGGGAAAAATCTTTTCTCCCGCATCATCATCACGCTAAATATCGCCTCCAAGCCGCCGCAAGCTCCTAGCGTATGGCCGAGATAGCTTTTTAGCGAGCTGATAGCGATCTTATCGCCCAAAAGCTCGTTTGTAGCGATACTCTCGGCTATGTCGCCCTGCTTAGTAGCCGTAGCGTGAGCATTTACGTAGCCGATCTTTTCCGGCGTTAAATTTGCGTCTTTTAGCGCCAAAGCCATTGCGCCTTTCATCGTCGCGCTTTGCGGGCGCGTGACGTGCGAGCCGTCGCAGTTTGAGCCAAAGCCCACGACCTCGGCGTAAATTTTAGCTCCGCGTTTTACGGCGCTCTCTTCGCTCTCTAGCAAAAGTATCCCTGCACCCTCGCCTAGCACTAGCCCGTCGCGCCCCTCGTCAAACGGAGTTGGCGAAATTTCAGGCGAGCCATTTTTCACGCTAGTGGCATAAAGCATGTCAAACACGTACGCCTCGCTCGGGCATAGCTCCTCCGCGCCGCCTGCTAGCATCATGTCGATCTTGCCGCTTTTGATGCTTTCATAAGCGTATCCGATCGCGTGCGAACCGCTCGTGCAGGCCGATGACGTCGGGATAATGCGCCCTTTTAGCGAGTAAAAAAGCGCGATATTTGCCGCCGTGGTGTGAGGCATCATCTTGATGTAAGTGTTGGCGTTGCACTCGTTTTCGCCGCGCTCTAGCAGTTTTGCCATCGCCAGTATCGACTCGGTGCTGCCCGTGGACGAGCCGCACGCGACGCCTAGTCTGCCCTCTTGCACGCTAGGATCGAGGCTCGCGGCGTCTAAATTTTCGCCTCGCATCAGCCCTGCGTCTCTTAGCGCTAGTCCCGCCGCCTCGACGCTATACATCGAGACTACGCCTAGGCTTCTTAGCTGCTTGCGGTCCCACGAGCTAGGACACTCGTAGCCATCTATGGGTGCAGCTAGGCGGGTATTTAGATCCTCATATCTATCCCACTGCCGCATATATCTCACGGCGTTTCGGCCGAGCTCAAATTTAGCCCTTATCTCGTCCCAACTCTTGCCAAACGCGCTCACCATACCCATGCCGGTTATAAAAACTCGCATCAGCAAAGCCCTCCGTTTACGCCGATAACCTGCCTTGTTATGTAGGCTGCGCCCTCGCTTAGCAAAAACTCCACTAAAGGCGCGACTTCGTCTGCTTTGCCCGCTCTTTTAGCGGGGATCGCCTTTAAGATCTCCTCCATCGGCAAGCCGCCGTCCGTCATATCCGTCTCGATGAGTCCCGGCGCGATGCAGTTTACGGTAATGTTCCTGGAGGCTAACTCGGCGGCTAGGGATTTTGCCGCGCCGATGAGACCTGCCTTGCTTGCTGCGTAGTTGCTCTGTCCGCGGTTGCCTATGACGCCTGAAACCGAGCTCATCACGACGATACGAGCGGGCTTTTTAGCACGGATCATAGGCATGAGAGCGGGCTTTAGGACGTTATAAAAGCCGTTTAAATTCGTATCCACGACGCCAAACCAATCCTCGTCCTCGATCGCTACGAACGTATTATCGCGCGTGATACCAGCGTTTAGCACGACTGCGTAATAAGCGCCGTTAGCCTCTATATCAGCCTCGATCGCCGCCCTTGCCGCCTGCGTATCGGCTACGTCAAATTTTAATGCGCTCAAATTTAACTCGTTTTGTAAATTTAATAATTGCTCGCTCGCGCTTTTGCCGTGTAGCACGACCTCGTATCCCGCTGCCGCCAGCCGCCTAGCCACCGCTTCGCCGATGCCGCGACTCGAGCCCGTTATCAGCACTCTTTTACTCATCTAGTATCCTTTTTACGTATTCCTCGTCCGGGCTTAGCACGTTTAGCGTCGCGCGCGCTCCAAGCTCGCCGTTTACGTAAAGCTCGCAGTCGTAAACGCCAAAACCGCTTGCGTCTTGTATCGAGCAGGCGGCTTCGATGACGACTTCGTCTCCGACCTTTAAAAACGGCTTAAATATCTCAAATTTTCTACTGCCCAGCAAAAAACCCAGTCCGAATTTCATCCCCTTTAGCTCGCGCATCTTTGAGTCATAGATACCCAGCGACTGAGCCATCATCTCGACGGTTTTATGCATGGCGAATTTGCCGTTTGAGAGAAATTTATTATCCTCTTTTATAACGCTTTTAGTTTTTATGCACCCATCTTCAAATTTAAGCACCTCGTCGATAAAAATGATCGCCGTGCCGTGCGGGAGATAACCCTCTAGGCTCATTTCGCCCTCCCAAACACGATCGCCGCGTTATCGCCGCCGAATGCAAACGACAGCGACATGGCCGAATTTACGACCGCTCTTTGGCCAAATTTTACCAAATTTACCCCCTCTATCTCATCATCGTAAACGCCGTCGTAAACATGCGGCGGCAGCACCGTTTCGCCCCTAGCGCAAAGCATAGCGCAAAGCGCGCTCTCGATGGCTCCTGCGGCTCCTAACGTGTGGCCGATTAGAGGCTTAACGGAGCTAGCAAAAACGCTCGGCATGAGCGAATGCACGATCTTTGCCTCGATTTTATCGTTTGCTTGCGTGCCGGTACCGTGCAAATTTATATAATCGACGCTGCTTAAATTTGCCGCCTGCAGCGCCTTTTGCACGCACTTTGTTTGCATCTGTCCGCTAAAATCGGGCTGCGTCATATGAAACGCATCGCAGTTTGAGTGCTCGCCTGCGATAACGACATTTGAGATTTCATCCCTGCTCGCCACAAAAAATGCCGCGCCTTCGCCGATATTTATACCGTCGCGATTTTTGGAAAACGGATTGGTCTCGCGCGCGCTTAGGATGCCTAGGCTATCAAAGCCGTTTATCGTTAGCGTATTTAGGCTATCCACGCCGCCGCAGATTACGGCGTCGCAGATACCGGGCTCCAGCAGCCTTTTTGCCGTTATGATCGCCTTGACGCCCGAGGTACAGGCCGTCGAGACGGAAAACGCAACCGAGCTAAGCCCGTAAAAATCGGCGATAAATTCGGACGGATTGGCTAAGGAGTTGCGACTGACGCCGAATTTTGAAGCATCAAAAAACCCCGTCGCGGCAAAATCCTTAAACGTTTCGTAGTTTTCCTCCACGCCGCTAGTAGTCGTGCCCACCACTACGCCGACGCGATTTTTGCCGTACTTTTTGATAGCGTCTCGCACGTCTTTATCTAGCTGCAAAAGCGCGCTTAAAACCAGAGCGTTCGTGCGCGTTTGCAAGTGTTTTGGCGTATTTTGGCTAAATTTAGCCAGCGGCGCGCGGGCTTTGCCGAGGATAAAGCTTTTATCCGCCCTAAAGCCTTCGCAAACGCTCAAAAATCTCTTTTTGCCGCATAAATTTGCAAAATTTTCCTCCGCGTCGGCTCCGGCTGCGCTGATGAGGGCTGGCTTACTAACGTATATCAAGGGCTCTTACCTTAAAATTTTCGTTATTTGCCGTTATGACGGCCTCTTTTTGATTTGATTTTACGATATTTAGCACTTTAATAAAAAGCTCGTTGTAGGCGCTATTTGGCGGTAAAAAGCCGATAGCTTCAAATTCGCCGCTCGGCCTTAAAACTCGCCTAGCCAGCGGAGTACCCATGGAGTTTATCATCGTAAAATAAAAATCATCTTTTTCATGCGAAATATAGAGCAAATTTGAGCCGCTTTGGGAAATCACTTCAAACTTGCGTTTGTCGAAATTTACGATCTGCGGAACATCAAATTTTGCCTTCGCCGCACATCCGCAAAAAAAGATCGTCGCCGTAAAAATAAGTAAAAATTTAAAAGCTCTTTTAAGCCTCACTCTCTAGCCGCCCTATTAAAATCTTTATTGTTTTTTAGAATAATTTTAAATTATATCTTTTTTACCTTAAACCTACAGCGCAGAGTTTGCCTCCGGCTAAAGGCCGCGCAAATTTACGAATGCGAATTTGGCGGCATACGAGATTTAAGCGCTTAAAATAAGCTAATCTACTCCCCCAACCCCATCCTCACGCGGTTTACGCAAGTAACCGCTAGTAAAAAC
>CAUQJU010000128.1:0-4674 GCA_963518005.1 uncultured Campylobacter sp. | reverse complement strand
AATAGTCTTTGCCTAGGATGTTTTTATAGATGTTTTCTACATAGCCTCTATCGGTGCTTATGTCTATACCTAGGCTTGCGAAATAAGGCGGCGTAGCAGGAGATGCTAACATCTCGTTTGCCATCTGGGCTACGGTTTTAGTAGCGCCTGCTGCTACCCACGCGTTAAAGCCCGCTCCTTCGGGGGCTCTATTAAACAACGCTACGTAGAGCTGAGCTACTTGCGCTTGAGTTACTGCCATGTGGACTCCTTTTAATGTTCTTAGTTATGGTTTGACGTCTTAAAGGCGGGTTAAAAAGCTAAAAAGTTCTATACTTATAGGCTTAAAACGGATTAAATTTTATTTACCGCTCAGCATCTAAGGCATATCAGCCTTTGGCTTCGGCAAATAAATCCTAAAAAGTTTGATAAATAAAATTTAAGTCCGCATCTAAACTTAAAACCGCTTTAAAAAGTTGGGGGATTATATCAAAAAAAACATATAATTTAATTAATCGGCTATTTAAACTAGCATTTATGGCTTTTGCCGCTTAAATTTAGCTTTAATTTAGCTATTTTTAAATATAATCCAAGCTTCAATTCACACACACCAGTCCTAAAATTTGGTTGCGTTTGTCAAAAACAAATGTTAATGGGTGTGGAGGAGAAACCTAAATTTCGGGGAAACCCACAAGGAGAAAACTCATGGTAACAATGAGAGATTTGCTAGAGTGCGGCGTTCATTTCGGACACCAAACGCGCAGATGGAATCCGAAGATGAAAAAATTCATTTTCGGCGAGAGAAAAGGTATCTATATCATAGATCTACAAAAAACTATCCGCTACTTTCGCTACACTTATAACGTCGTTCGCGACGCGGCTGCAGAGGGTAAGACTATACTTTTCGTAGGTACTAAAAAGCAAGCCGGCGCAACTCTAAAAGAGTATGCCGAAAAATGCGGCATGCCGTACGTAAATCACCGCTGGCTAGGCGGCATGATGACGAACTTCGGCACTATCCGCCAATCTATCCGCAAGCTCGAAGTAATCGAGGCTATGGAAGAAGACGGCTCTATAAATTTACTAACTAAAAAAGAAGCGCTAATGCTTCGCCGCAAAAAAGAGAAGCTTTTAGCGTCTCTAGGCGGCATCAGAAACCTAAAAACCGTGCCTGATATGATTTTCGTCATCGACACGGTAAAAGAAAAAATCGCCGTTCAAGAAGCTAACCGCCTAAAAATCCCTGTCGTAGCTCCGATCGACACAAACTGCGATCCTGACGTTATCGACTTCCCGATCCCAGGCAACGACGATGCGATCCGCTCGGTTCAGCTTTTCTGCCAAGAGATGGCCGAGGCTATCATCGAGGGACGCTCTCAGCTTGAAAAAGACGGCGGCGAGCTAGAAGAAGGCAAAGAAGCCGTAAGCCAAGCCGAAAAAGACGCAGTCGTAAACGAGGCTGTAAACGAAGACTTCTCCGAGGACTTCAGCGAGGACGAAGAGTAATGGAAATCAGCGCACAAATGGTAAAAGAGCTCCGCGAATCAACCGGAGCCGGAATGATGGACTGCAAAAAGGCGCTAGCCGAGGCTAACGGCGATATGGAAAAAGCCGTCGATATCCTGCGCGAAAAGGGTCTAGGTCAAGCCGCTAAAAAGGCTGACCGCCTAGCTAGCGAGGGTCTTGTGAGTGTTGTTGTTTGCGATCACTGCAAAACCGCAACTATCAGCGAGATAAACTCTGAGACCGACTTCGTCGCTAAAAACGCTCAGTTTCAAAATTTGACAAAAGACACTACGGCGCACATCCAAACAAATTTGATAAAAGACGTCGAGAGCCTAAACGCAAGCGTAATTAACGGCGTTAAATTTGAGGATTATTTTAAAACCCAGATCGCTACTATCGGCGAAAATTTGGTCGTTCGCCGCTTTGAGACTATAAAAGCGGACGACAAAGGCGTAGTAAACGGCTACGTGCACTCAAACGGCCGCGTAGGCGTACTAATCGGCCTAGCTTGCCAAAGCGCAGAAATCGCAAGCAAAGCGGCTGAATTTGCAAGAAATTTGTGTATGCACGCAGCCGCTATGAAGCCAAGCGTTATAGGCTACAAAGACCTTGATAAAGAGTTTGTCGAGAAGGAATTTATCGCGCTTCGCGCCGAACTTGAAAAAGATAATGAAGAGCTAAAACGTTTAGGTAAACCGCTTCATCACATACCTGAGTATGCTAGCCGCTGCCAGATAGGCGATGCAGAGCTTGCAAAAGCTACAAAAGCGATCGAAGAAGAGCTAAAAGCCGAGGGCAAACCTGAGAAAATTTGGGATAAGATCATCCCTGGCAAGATCGAGAGATTTTACGCGGACAACACCGTTTTAGATCAGCGCCTTACGCTACTTGGGCAGTTTTACGTAATGGACGATAAAAAAACTATCGAGCAAGTCGTTGAAGAAAAAGGCAAAGAGCTAGGCGGTAAGATCGAGGTAGTAAAATACGTTCGCTTCGAGCTTGGCGAAGGCCTAGAGAAGAAAAACGAGGACTTTGCGGCCGAGGTTGCGGCGCAAATAGGCTAAAATTTAATGGAAATCTTAAAGGGCGTAAATCTAGGCTTTGCGTATGATTATACGCTCTTTGAGGATGTAAATTTAAGCGTAAATGCTGGCGGTAGCTGCGCCATAACGGGCGTCAGCGGCTGCGGCAAATCAACCATACTCCACATACTTTCTACTCTTTTACGACCCAAAAACGGCGAAGTTATCTACGGCGATAAGTCGCTTTACGAACTACCTGTAAACGAGCTTTTGCGCATCCGCAGATTTGATTTCGGTATCATTTTTCAGGCGCACTATCTTTTTAAAGGCTTTAGCGCACACGAAAATATCGAGCTGGCCTCTGTTTTGTCCGCGCAAAAAATCGACGATGAAATTTTGGCAAATTTAAAGATAGACGGTGTAATGAATCAAAAAGTAGGCGAGCTAAGCGGCGGCCAGCAGCAGCGCGTCTCAATCGCTAGAGTGCTTTGCAAAAAGCCGCGCATGATATTTGCCGACGAGCCGACTGGAAATTTGGACAAACAGACCGCAAACGAAGTGATGCAAACGCTGTTTAACTACATCAAAGCAAACGATGCGGCGATGGTTTTAGTCACGCACGACAATGAGCTCGCACAAAGATGCGACGAAGTTTACCGCCTCGAGGATAAAAAGCTTTCTTTAACTTCGCGTTAATTTGCCTAATTTTTTGATATTTCTGCCAAATGGTCTGTATGCTATTTTGCTAAATTTAGCCTTTGGCGATATTGCCAGGCAGAGTAGATAGCTTGATTATTTGGTAAAATTTCGGCTTAAATTTTTGATTAAATCGCAGCAATTGCGGCGCTATATTTGCGGGAGCGCCGGTAGAAACAGCCCGGTTTTTGCGCGTAGCTTTAATCGCCTAAATTTAACGAAAAGACCGGCTTTGCCTTAGCTTGTTTTGACTGTTTTATCTTTTTATTTTTACGGTAAAGTCGGCCGTCAAATTTAGCCTAGTAACGGCGTTTGGATTTTAAAAATAGATCATTTTGCTAACGCTAAACGTGCCACAAGTCTATGTTTTATCCGTGCAGCGTCTTTGATGAATTTAACCTTAAATTTAGTAAAACGCAAAACCGCTTTGACCCCGGAGGCTAAAATGGCGGCGCGTCTAACCGTAAATACGCGTAGATTTTTATAATATAAAATCATAATTTTACGCCGTTTTCGTCGCCGAATTTTGCCTTGCGCGGTTACATAATCGAAAACTCCATTTAAGGCAAGGCGGCGTTTAAAATAAAACTACAAATCAAGCCCCTATTTAACAGCAAATACCGCGCATAGACGCATGGCCGTGAGATTTGGCAAAATAGTCGTAAGCTAAAGGGAACGTAAATCAGGCATTAACGACGTACCGCAAAAACTAAAAAAATAAGACTAAATTTAGCGATAAATTTGTGAATTATTTTTGCGATAACCGAGCTAAATTTAACCCCGAATAAAAGTAAATTCTACTAAAATAGCCATAAATTTCGTACGAAAATCGGTTGGTTAGTCGCGCTAGGTTTTAGAAGCGCGAGCTAAATTTATTTAGACGAAAACTAAGCCGAATGCGAAAATTTAAATCAAAAACGAAAGAGTCAGGTGGAGCTAGTCGAGTTTTTCGCGCCAGAGCGCGTCATTACTTTTATGCTACTTTTTGCGCGTATCGGCGGGCTGATGCTGTTTTTCCCGTTTTACGGACACGAGCAGATCCCTATGAGCGTCAAGACCGCGTTTTCGTTTTTGCTTACGCTATTTTTATTTCCGCTTGCTAGCATTAAAAACGGCGAAATTTACTATCTAGCCGTCGAGATCGTGAGCGAGGCGGCGCTGGGAGTTTGCGCGGGGTTGCTGCTTTACATCGTTTTTGCTAGTTTGCAGTTAGCGGGCGAACAGATATCGATGATCATGGGCTTTTCGATGGCTACGGTGCTAGATCCGCAGACGGGTATCAGCTCGCCCGTGATTTCAAATATCATAAATTTCCTCGCGCTTATGACCTTTTTGGCATTTGACGGGCATCATTTGATCTTGCTTTTTATCTCAAATTCTCTTACGCACATTCCGCTGGGCGGCTTTTATCCGAGTCCAGATATCGTGCAGTACGCCTCAAAGTCCATGATAAATTTATTTACTTGTGGGT
>CAUQJU010000127.1:0-4688 GCA_963518005.1 uncultured Campylobacter sp. | reverse complement strand
AAATTTTGCCTTTCGTGCCTGAAAATTTTAGAGACGAGTTTAGCTATATCCTGGGCATCCGTATGGAAGGCGGCAAATTTATCAAAAACGAGTTTGAAAATAGAATTTGTGAGAAAAAGCCTCTACATCACGAGGGAACGATGGATAACGTAAACGAGGATAAATTTAACGCCATCGACGGCAAAGCGCTTAAAATTTGCGATAAACTTGCGGCATTTTTCGAGGCTGGTATCTCGATCAGCTACGGCGTGAAGTCAAACGAACTAACCGAAGGCTTTAATAATATAGATAAATTTTTTCAGAAAAATCAGAGCTTGGACGGAGTGAATTTTTTAAAAGTTTGCGATGATTTTAAGGAGCATTTTTCGCTTTTGCAGGTTTAAAAAACCCTCTCTCAGATGACTGCGGCACACGCCTAGCCTAAGTGCTCTGCTGTGTTCCCACCCTGAAGCGGTGCCTAGAAGAGACATTGCACAGGTCTAAGAAAGGGCAAGAGCGATTTTACTCAAATTTTACTTAAATATATTTTAGGCGGCAGCATGGGATTTGATATAAAATGTAAATTTTTGTCGTTGTTTAGGGAATTTTTGGTCTATCATCACCGCTCGCTGGAGTTTCGCGCGAAGATCTTTGCGTCTATCATCTCGGCCAAACTCAATCCCGAAGAGGACGATTTTGCAAATTTATACGATATCTCGAGCGAAATTTACGGTGGCGACGAGAACCGCAAACGCGTACTTATCGAAACCACCAGAGAGTATGTCTCCCGTATCAAACGCAAAGACCCGATGACGCTTGATAGCTTGCTCTTAGCGATCGATCAGGCTATCAGAGCGAACAAAAACTACGCGCTAAAGATCGACTTCGAGCACCTACGCAGGCTCATCGACGCCGACGAATACGAAGGTCTCGTGCAGCAGCGCGTGTATGATTTCTTGCTATACGAGGTAAAAACCTACGCACCAAACAGATAAAACGTCAAATTTGAATTAAATTTTGCCTATTTTTTGCTGCTTTTTAGCGGCGTTTTTTTATTATGGATTTGATTTTTGGGAGGCGATACGCTTTATGACGGCATTTATAAAGAGTCTATACGCCTAAGTTCGGTAACGAGACTGATATAAATTTTATCGTCAAAAAAGCAGGTATCTACGAGATAAGTTTCATCTACGCGCAAGATCCGCAAAAGCAAAAAGAGGAAGAAAAGCTCAGCGAGGAGGCTTTCCCGGGATGCTGCAGCGACGAGTTTTTGAAGTGGTTTTGCGAGAAGTCTACAGCCGCTAAGCTAGCCGGCTACTACGGTTATACGACGCAAGGCGTCCCTGAGCCAATTGGCACGAGTGGAGAGGAAAAAGCGGCTTGTACAGGCGAAAAAATATTGCTAAAAGTTATGCTCAAATCTCTACAAAACCATAAAATAAACTACGTAAAAGGCGGCGAGGCGAACGATCTAAAACAAAATTTAAGCGTCCTAACCCAAACCTTTGATCTGTCAAAATACGGCGCGACTTCATGGTACAGCGCTCCAAACGAAGGCTTTGCGCACGATAAAGTTTTGCTCCGAGCAGAGCTTAAAAAAGGCGAATATAGCGTAAAAGTACAGGCTCTAAGCGACGCGCCCGAGCTAAAAAAGATCGTGATGTTTATTAAAATTAGTAAATATCACAACTGGAAGTGATGATTTGCGAGATTTTGCGCGTCAAATTTGACTAAATTTACTAAAAATTCCTAAGCCCTATTTCCAAATTTGAACGAATCAAATTTGGATTAAATTTGGCCTTTGCCTGCGTTAAATTTCCGAAATTTTCACCCGTGTCTAGGAAATTTTGCAAGTAATAAACGCCCCTATACCCGTGCTCGTACAAAATCTCGCTCATAGCAGAGATATCGGCCTCGTCTAGCAAGTCCGCATGCACCGTCGTTCTAACCTCAAATTTAAAGCCGGTTTGCAACAAAAACTCAAGCGTCTGTAAGAAATTTTTATACAAATTTGAGCCCGCAACCTTGAGGAATTTTTCCTTAGTTGCTTTAAAATCAAGCGCGATGTAGTCGATCAAATTTAGCGAGATAGCTTGCTGAATAATGGTTAAATTTGAGCCGTTGGTATCGACCTTGAGCGAAAAGCCGCGCGACTTTACTTCGCGAGCTAGCGGTAAAAACGCCGGGCTAAGCGTGCATTCGCCGCCGCTAAAAACCACGCCGCTAAGCTTGCCTTTGCGCTTGTCTAAAAATTTGATAAACTCGGCGCAGCTGATCTGTCCAGCGCCCGTGACGATAGGGACGTTGTAGCAGTAGGCGCAGCGCATGTTGCAGCCCGCAAACCACGCTATACAGGCCGTTTTGTCGGGGTAGTCTATGGTCGTAAATGGGGTGAGCGAGTAAAGCGGAAAATCAGCGTCTTTCACGTTTTACTCGCAGGAGTTTAGCGGGATTTAGGCTCGCAAAACTTGACGCGCTCTTTATGCTCGCCTTTTTTGCCGAGGTTAAAGCTCTCTACAGGGCGGTGGTAGCCCATTACGCGGGTATAAACGACGCATTTCGTGCGCTTTGCCTCAAGCGAAGCTAAGATTTCTTTGTCGCTCATTTGTCACTCCTTGATAATTGATGTCAAATAGTATAGCACTTTATAAATAACTGCCGTCTTAAATTTTACGTGATTTTTTGTTTTTCAGCCGTTGTTAAAAGTATGGTAATATCCGCGTTACGATTAAATTTAAAACAAAGGAAAAACATGACAAAAGTCAAATTTCACGGCGCAGACGTCGCGCTAAAAGGCGAAGAGGTATTCGTGGGCTCGTATGCGCCAGAAGTCGCACTCGTAGGCCAGGATCTAGGCGAGTTTAAGGTAGGCGGTAACAACGGTATCGAGATACTAGTCGCCGTTCCGTCTCTGGATACGGGCGTTTGCGCGACGGAAACGCGTAAATTTAACGAAAAAATGGCGTCAAAACAGGCGATCAAGCTAAGCGTGATCTCGATGGACCTGCCGTTTGCGATGGGGAGATTTTGCTCTACGGAGGGGATTAAAAATTTAAAAGTCGGTAGCGACTTTAGAGCTAAAGAGTTCGGCGAAAAATACGGCGTAATCATCGGCGAAGGACCGCTTGCGGGGCTTTTAGCTAGAGCCGTTTTCGTCATCAAAGACGGCGTTATCATCCACAAACAAATCGTCCCCGAGATCACGGAGGAGCCAAATTATGACGCGGTATTTGACGCGATAAAATCAAGCGGAGGTTGTGGCTGCGGGTGTATGTAAGCTGCGAAATTTAAAGGCCGCGAAAGCGGTCTTTAAATTTAGATATTTTTTTCAAGAAAGTTATTGATTGTTTTAAAAATTTCATTTTCTCTATTTATAATATCACCCTTTCCCCACTCATCTTGCGGTAGCTCTGACAACGCTACAGCTTCTTGGAATTTTGAATTTTTATATTTTTCTTTTTTAGATTTGAAATAGTGATTACTTGCTTTTATATTTAAAGATTTTTCTAACCACATTTTATTACCGATGCTTTCGATGTATCTGTTGGCTTCATCTTTATTTAAATCTTGATAGCAAGTATCTTGCCAATTTCTAGGTAAGATATGTTCTACCTCGCCATAAATAATTTCTTGTGTTTCATATTTCAAATAAAGATTTAAAAGCGTTAGAGTTTTGATTAATCCTGAGCTTCTAAAAAAATCTTCTTTAAACCTATCTTTATCATTTAAGATATCTTGAGTTCTAATTTTAAAATCCAAATTCCCGTTTTCATAAAGGCTGACATAAGCGTTAAAAACAGGGTCTTTTATTGCATTTACAGTAGAATTATTTATATAAATTGTAAGTAAATTAGCTATCATTTTTGATAAAAACGGTAATAAAATTTTGTCATCAAAAAAGTCCAAATTTTTGTCTTTACAATAAAAATAGAATGCAGTAATCAATGATTTTGGGTATTGATTAGG
Organism: uncultured Campylobacter sp.; assembly: GCA_963518005.1. Lineage (GTDB taxonomy): Bacteria > Campylobacterota > Campylobacteria > Campylobacterales > Campylobacteraceae > Campylobacter_A. The sequence goes on along the minus strand of CAUQJU010000127.1, from coordinate 743 downwards.
AAAAAGATCAATCACATCAAAAAATTGTGAAGCACGCAATTTAATCTTATCATCAAAATCTCCACACCAGAAATCTGCCAATTCCTGAATTTCGGAAAATAGTTTTTCATCTTTCAAGCGCTCTTTGTTATAAAATTTCCTAGCGGCGATTTCCTTACTTTTATCTTTACTTCTAGCTCTAATTGCATGAGAATAATACGTAAAAATAGTATCTATATTAAGGTCATTTTCTTTTAATTTTTCTTCCAGCTCACGCCATTGTTTAGCAAATTTATTTTTGCTCTCCTTGTCTTTTTGATAGCCGTAGATTATACCTTTAAAAATATCGGCATCACTTAGTGGCAACCCGCGATTATTTAAGGTATTAAAAATTCTTAAAGCATTTTCTTGCTCATCGCATTTTATAAACAAAATTTTTAAACGCCCTTTATCATCTATTAGCATTTTGCACAAAGGATCAAATAGATCGAGTGGCATACCACCAATCTTGTCTAAAAAGAAGTTAAAATTTTCTGCGTATTTGCTTCTTGATTTTTTATCATCAAAGCATTCTTGATTTAAAATTTTATCCAAAATCTCATTATCTACTTGTGTTGACACCTCGCTTTTTAGTTTTCTTTTCGAGAAGTCAAATTCTTCGCTACCTTCATCAAATGCCCAAATACATTTACCGAAATTTTTAGCCCAGCCTTTTGTTCTATCCTTAGTTTTCTCATATAAAGCCCTATACAAAAGCGTTAGTG
>CAUQJU010000126.1:0-4689 GCA_963518005.1 uncultured Campylobacter sp. | reverse complement strand
TATCAAGGACCGTTAGTTCGGCGTTTGGCATATCTCGTCGTAGTTTCGCCGCTAGGCTGATGCCGCCTAGACCGCCGCCGATTATTAGGATATTTGCGCGGATGTCCGCATTTTCTCCCGCATTTAGCTTGCTAGTGCCTGCGACTCCCGCCGCCGCTAGCCCCGCCGCGCCTAAAATTTTCAAGACGCCTCTTCTGTCGATGCTTTGCATAAAAGCTCCTTTTAGAAGTTATTGTCAAATCATAGCGCATTTTAAAATTTAAATATGTAACAAAGTCACCTTAACGTCACGACTCCGCGTTTTAGCTCGACGAGCCCCTTTTTCTGCATCTCTTTTAGCGCTCTTGATACCGCTTCTCGCGCGCTAGCGATGTCGTTTGCGATCTGTTCGTGCGTGATCTTTAGCCCGTTTTTCGCGCCGTTTTGCTCGAGGAAATTTATTATTCTCCGAGCTAGCGGCAAAAATAGCGTCTGATCCATCGCCGTTATCGCCGAGCTAAAGCGCGTCGCCATGAGCTCTAGCGCGTGATTTGCCACCTGCGGATAGTTTTCGCGTAGCCTCTTAAAGGTCTCTCTTGGTATCAAAATCATCCGCACGTCATCTTCGATTTGTAAATTTATCTCCGCTTGTAGCGCTCCTAGCGAGCAAAAGCCGCACAGCATACAGTTATCGCCTCCTTGCAGGTTAAAGACGGTGATCTCTTTAAAATTACTCGTGCTAACCAGCCCGCGCGCACGCCCGCTTATGATGATCGCGTAACCAAGGCAACCGTCTTTTGGGTATATCCTTTCACCCTTTTTAAAGCTTTTTAGCGTCGCGCTTTTTAACACCGCCTCTTCATCTTGCGCACTAAGCATAAATTTAGACGTAAACCGCTGCTTTATCGTATCTTTTATCTCATCCCTCGACATACGCGCTCCTTGGTTAAATTCGGCTTTGTTTAATTATATTTTCTTTTACGTAAAAGCGCGGTGATAAAATTTAGCTACAAAATATTTTAAGCATTGATTTATTCCGTGACTAACTCACCGAAATTGCGCTAAAATTCGGCTAAAATTTAGAAAAAACGAGGAAAAATATGAAAACGCAGGACGAAAAATCAAGCTGGCTGCAGCATTTTCCGATTATATTTTACGCCGTAGTTATGGGACTTTGCGGGCTGGCTCTTGCTTATGAGCGGCTAAATTTACTCTTTGATATCTCAGGCGCGGTTTTTGAGATTTTGCGAGGCGCGGCGAGCCTAGCCTACGCGCTCATCTGCGCTTGTTACGCGGCTAAGCTGATAAAACATCCGCAAGCTTGCAAGGCCGAGCTGTTTCATCCCGTGCAGGTAAATTTTTTCGCCGCGTTTTCGATCGGCACGCTGCTGGTAGCGACGCTTTGGAGGGACTTTGCGTCCGTTTACGACGCGCTTTTTTGCGTGGGCGTGGCATTTCAGACCTTCATCACGCTGCACGCTATGTCTTTTTGGATACGTAGCGACGTAGAGCCGCAGCACGCTAGCCCGGCGTGGTTTTTGCCTATCGTGGGCAACCTTTTCGTTCCGTTAGCCGCGCCTGCTACGAGCGAGTTTGCGTGGTATTATTTTTCGGTCGGGATATTTTTTTGGCCGGTAATTTTAGCTATTTTGCTCTATCGTCTCATTTTTTGCGCCTTGATGCCGCCTAAATTTATCCCGACGCTTTTTATCACGGTAGCTCCGCCTGCGATGGCTTTTTTAGGCTATACTAAGCTAACGGGCGGCTTTGACGCGGCGGCTAAAATCATGCTTTACGTTACGCTATTTTTCGTACTTTTTATCATTTATATGTTCAAAAGCTTTCTTGGGATTAAATTTTCTCTTTCTTGGTGGGCGTTTACCTTTCCTACGGCGGCGGCAAGCGTCGCGTTTTTACGGGCATTTGAGCTTTGCGGGATTAAATTTTTCTTATTTGCGGGAGCGGCCGGCTTTGCGGCTTTGTGCGTTTTGGTGGGTATAGCTTGCTTTTATACGGTAAAAGCGATATTTAGCGGAGAGATTTTTACGACGCAGAAGTGAGATTTTAGCGTAAATTCGGAGCAAAAGACGCTAAATTTAAGAGCTAAAATATCGCGCTATTTGCTTTAGCGCGGGCTTTGGACGTTTGTCGCCGCGTTTAATTTAAACCAAGCGGCAAATTTAGCTTTCTTAAGCGCAAATTTAGATGGGCCGTAGCGACGCTTAACCGCGGTATTTTGCGAGATTTGCGTCGCCTAGCCTATCTTAATCAAAAGAGCGAATTATTTTAGCAATCCGCTTGATTTTAGCATATTCGTAATCTCCTTAACCTCGGCCGTGCCCTTATGGCAAGCGACTTCTTGCTCCTCCTTGCTTAGCTTTTTTATGCTAGCGTAGTCGGCCTCAAACTCTTTTTTCGTCGCCTCCGCGCTAAATTCCTTATTGCCCTGAGCTTTGGCTTGTTTTTCCATCGCGTCGATGAACTCATAAGAAACCTTTTCGTACTCTTTGCAAGCAGCAGGAGTTTCCTCAGCCGCCAAATGGCCGGCAAATACGCAAAGCGCGACTAAAAATAACGATTTTTTCATGTCTTTCCTTTTTTAAAGATGCAGCGTATGGTAGCGAAATTTAGCTAAATTTTACCTCGCAGCGCGATCATTTCGCTAAAAGTTATCTCGCGCGCATAAAATTTAACTCCGAGCGAGGCGAGCTTGTCTTGCAGCGCTAGCGCCGACTCCTCTATGCCGCTAAAAAGACAAAGCGGCAAATTTTGCGCCCTCTCTTTAGTCGCCGCAAAGCTTCCGTCTTCAAAAAATTTCTTTAAAAATACGAGCGTTTTTACTTTGTCCGTACCCAAGTCCTCGATGAAAACGCTGAAATATTTATATCCCAGCTCCTCGCGCGCTTCATCTTCCCGCGCGTAGTCGTCCGCCAGCTCGCGGTAAAATTCGTTGTTTAAATCGGCAAGCGGCGCGATCGCCTCAATAGAGCAAGGCGCCTCAAGCGCGGCAAGAGCGGTTAAAATTTCTTCAAATTTAACGATGTCGTCCGCGACCTTTATCGCCTCCCAAAAGCCCGCGCCGTGATAGGCAAAATATACGGGCGAGGCGTCCCCAAGAGCAAAATCCACGAAAAACGGATCGTCCATGCCACTACGCGCGATAACCCGCCAGCTCTTGCGCCACTGCCCGGGCGCGTCGTCTGCTAGCTCCTCGCCCGTTTTGCGGCTAACTAGCCTATATCCCTCCTGAAAACTCTCAAATTCGCCCTCCTCAGGATAGAAAAAAGGCAGTAAAATGCACTCTGAAACGATGCGTTTGCGGATAAAATTTTGGATCAAATTTGGGATTTGCACGGCGCGGCCTTTGGGTTAAATTTGAGCGAATTTTAGCAGAGTTTTTAATCCGCGCAAAATTTGCGTTCAAATTTGAAGGATACGAAAGAAGTAAATTTACGCTCAAATTCAACAAATTGCAAATTTGAGCGTAAAAAGACAAGCGGAAGTATCGCGGAGCAGATTTGCTTGTTTTGAAGTAAAATTTGAGCGTACGCTAGGCATATAGCCTGCGGAGCGAAGATTTTACGAGATCAAGCAAAGATGCCCGCGAGACGACGCGCCGCCAAAAAATGTAAGCGGAAGTATCTTGCGATGAATTTAAATGTTTTGAAGTAAATTTCGTCCCAAGACTAGGCAATTAGCCTGTCGCAGGGCGAAATTTACGAAATCATTTAAAGGCGCGCAAGAGACGACGCGTTAAATTCTACAAAGATTGTAGGATTTTAGGTTTACTAAACGCTTGTATAGGTTTAATCTCCCCCTTAAATTTCTCGATTTGGGCAAGCACGGTGTGAGCCGAGTTGCTTTGTGCGAGTTTGGACGTGCCTTTGTCAAATGTTAGCACGTTTACGCAGCCGTGTTGGCATAGGCTCTTTTCGCCCCATTTTTCAGGGTCGTACCACGCGCCCTCGCAGATAGCTACGACGTGCTCAGGCACGATGTCGGTGACTAGCACGCCAGCTAGTATCTCGCCGCGGTCGTTAAATACGCGTGCGACGTCGCCCGTAGCCAGGCCGCGATCTTTGGCGTCTTTTGGATTTATTAGCACCGGCTCTCTGCCGCTAACTTCGGCGAAATTTCTAATTATAGAGTTGTTTAGCTGACTGTGCAAGCGGTAGCGAGAGTGCGGGCTAACGACGTGTAGCGGGTACTTTTTGCTAGCGTTGCCTAGCCACTCTTTAGGCTCGATCCACGTAGGCATCGGCGGGCAGTCGGCGTAGTTCATCTTCGCTATCGTCGGCGAGTATATCTCTATCTTGCCCGACGGAGTGCCTAGGCGGTTTTTGGCAGGATTTTCGCGGAAGGCCGCTAGGCGCGTATAAAGCTCGGTTTCCGTGTTGTCTTTTTCAAATCTCACGTAGCCTTTTTCGTAAAATTCCTCAAAACTAGGCATGGTTAAGCTTAGCCCCTTAGCCTGCTCGCTAGCGTCGGCGTAAAATTCCTTCATCCAGCCCAGCTCGTCCTTGCCCTCGCTAAACGCCTCGCCGTAGCCCCAGCGTTTGCAAATTTGCTCGCAGATCCAAAAGTCGCTCTTGCTCTCGCCCATCGGCGCGATGACGGGTTTATAGGCTACGATATATTCGCCGCTGTCGCCGGTTTGGTTTATATCGTTACGCTCCACTTCGATAGCTACGGGTAGTCCGATGTCGCTAA
>CAUQJU010000125.1:0-4703 GCA_963518005.1 uncultured Campylobacter sp. | reverse complement strand
TAAATCGGCATATAAATCCGACCAACATTTGCGCGGACGTGTGTAAATTTTGCGCATTTTCGGCAAACCGCAAAAATCCAAACCCATATACTATGAGCCACGAGGAAATAATAAAAATCGTTGAAAAAAGCGTCGCCGGCGGCGCAAAAGAGATACATATCGTCTCTGCGCATAATCCCGAAACTTCGTGGCAGTGGTATTTGGAAATTTTTAAAAAGATCAAGGAAAAATACCCGCAAATCCACGTTAAAGCGCTAACTGCCGCGGAGGTTGATTTCCTCTCGCGAAAACACGGCCTTAGCTATGAAGAAGTCGTAGAAAAGATGCTCGAATACGGCGTGGATAGCATGCCAGGCGGCGGAGCGGAGATCTTTGACGAAGAGGTTAGGCGTAAAATCTGCAAAGGCAAGGTAAGCTCCGAAAACTGGCTCAAAATCCACCGCCTTTGGCACGAAAAAGGCAGGGAAAGTAACGCTACTATGCTGTTTGGCCACGTAGAAAGCAGGCAAAACCGCATCGATCATATGCTGAGGATTCGAGATTTACAGGATAAAACGGGCGGATTTAACGCCTTTATCCCGCTTGTTTATCAGCGCGACAACAACTATCTAAAAGTGGAAAACTATCCCGGCTCGGCCGAAATTTTAAAGACCTTCGCGATCTCGCGTCTGGTGCTCGATAACGTCGCGCATATCAAGGCGTACTGGGCGACCTCGACGATAAATTTAGCCATGGTCGCGCAGGAATTCGGTGCTGACGATCTAGACGGCACGATAGAAAAAGAGAGCATCCAAAGCGCTGCCGGAGCCAAATCGGCAAGCGGTATGAGTCTTAGAAATTTTACCGATATTATCCAGACCTCGGGCTTTGTCCCCGTCGAGCGAGATAGCCTGTATAACGAACTAAAAATTTACGATAACTAAGGGGGCGAAGTTGGATTTTTTTAAACTAAAGCAAAACGGCACTAGCGTAAAGACCGAATTTAGCGCGGGACTCACGACCTTTTTAACGATGATGTATATCGTGCCGGTAAACGCGATAATCATGAGCAAGACAGGCATGCCGATGGACGCGCTCATCACGGCTACGGCGCTCATAACCGTGATCGCTACCGTGCTAAACGGCGTATGGGCGAACACGCCCGTGGCTATGAGCGTGGGAATGGGGCTGAACGCTTATTTTACATTTGGTCTCGTGCTAGGCATGCAGATACCGTGGCAGACGGCTCTAGGCGTAGTTTTCATCTCGGGTATAATTTTCGTCGTGCTATCTTTTACGAATTTTAGAATCTGGGTCCTAAAGTCTATCCCCGATGACGTCAGACGCTCGATAAGCGCGGGCATAGGTGCCTTTATCGCCTTCGTCGGGCTTCAGCAAATGGGCGTAGTCGTAAACAACGACGCCGTACTGGTCGGGCTTGGAAATTTAAAAGATCCAAACGTTATTTTGGGCTTTGCGGGGCTATTTTTCGTTATACTTTTTTGGGCGTGGAAGGTTAAGGGAGCCTTCATCATCGCGGTATTTACGACCTCGGTGATAGCTTGGATTTTTGGTATCGCGCCCTATCCGGAGGAGTTTATCTCGCTACCGGCCTCGATCTCGCCGATATTTTTAGAGCTTGACATCGTGGGCGCGCTATCTTTTGCGCTGCTTCCGGTGATCGTTACATTTTTCGTAACCGATCTTTTCGACTCTATCGGTACGCTAGCCGGCGTGGGAAATAGGGCGGGAATCTTTGACGAGAGCAACCAAAAAGGCGTCGAAAAACTAGAAAAAACCCTCGAAGCCGATGCGGTAGCTACGGTAGCCGGCTCGTTAGTAGGCGTTAGTACGACGACGTCGTTTGCCGAGAGTGCTAGCGGCGTAGAAGAGGGCGGCAAGACGGGACTAACGGCGGTATTTTGCGGACTATTTTTCGTGCTTACGATTTTTATGCTGCCGCTTTTTAAAGCCATCCCTTCAAACGCGATATATCCGATACTCGTGATGGTGGGCGTGCTGATGTTTAGCGAGCTTGGAAATATAAATTTTAAAGATCCGGCTATAGCCTTATCGACGTTTTTGATAGTTATTTTGATGCCGCTTACGTACTCGATCACGACGGGGCTTTCGTTTGGATTTATGGCGTATTTGCTGGTTCGTATCATGAGACGCGAGTGGGAATACGTAAATATCGGAGTTGTCGTGCTTGCGCTCATTAGTTTTATAGTATTTTTAGTACACTGAGGAGAAAACATGCTAAAGTATCCGTTTGAGGAATTTCATAAAGACGTAAAAATAATGGCGCGAGATATCAAAGAAAACTTTGGGCCCGAAGTAATTTTAGCAGTCGCTCGCGGAGGGCTTACGTTGGGGCATTTTTTAGCGAGCCTGCTAAATAACCGCAATCTTTTTACGCTAAACTCAATTCACTACGAAGAGACTAAAAAGCTCGATACTATCGACATCTTTAACGTCCCAGATCTATCTAAATTTAATAAAATTTTGATAGTGGACGATATGATAGATACGGGCGAGAGCATGATAGCTATCAAACAAGAGCTTTTAAAGCGTTTCCCGCATGTTAAGCTAAAGATCGCAACTATATTTTATAAACAAAAAGCGCTTTTGTTGCCCGACTTTACGGTAAAAGAGGCGCACGAGTGGATAGAGTTTTTCTGGGAAGAGCAAATTTAAGCCCTAAATTTAGCATGCTACGCTCGGAAACGTTTTTACTTTTTATCATCTGCCTTATAGATTTTTGTTTTTTATCGTATGCGATTAGCACGCTTAGCATTAGCTACTACGAGGCGGATGCGTTTTATAACTCGTCTAAAATTTCGGCCGTTTTAGCTAGATTTTCGGTCGAGATTTTCGGACAAAATGACTATGCTTTGCGGCTTCCTTTTGTTATTTGCCATATTTTTAGCGTTGCGCTACTTTACAAGATCTCAAAGCAAATTTTAAAACGCAAATTTGACCGAGTAGTAAGCGCAGTCGTGTTTATATTGCTTCCTGCGACGATGGCGTCGGCGATTTTGGTAAACGACGCCGGTATCATAATCGCGCTCTCGCTTTTGAGAATTTATCTTTATCAACTACGCAAAATGCTAGCTTTTTACGCGCTTTTATGCGTGTTGCCTTTTGTTAGCGGCGCGTTTTTGGTTTATTTTTCGGCGATTTTTATTTTCGGAGTTTATAGACGCGACGCTAGGATGGCGTGGACCTCGGCGCTGCTTTTCGCGCTTTGTTTCTATCTTTACGGATTTAACTCCGGCGGCAAGCCTAGCGGCCATTTGCTTGATACCGTAAGCATCTTTGCCGCCGCGTTTTCGCCTTTTATTTTCGTTTATTTCGTATATGCTATGTATAGAATTTGGATAAAAGAGGCTAAAAATTTACTCTGGTTCGTTTGTATAACGGCGTTTTTATTTTGTTTGGTTTTATCGATCAGGCAGCGCTTAGAGCTTGAAAACTACCTGCCTTTTTGCATTATTTCCGTACCGATTTTGGTTCGGGTATTTTTTAGTTCGTATCGCGTGAGACTACCGATGTTTAGGCGAGGATATAAAATTTTAGCCTCTTTTGCGGTAGCTTCTTTGCTTGCCGGATTTTTATTTGTACTTTTTAACGAGACGCTTTACGGCGTATTAAAAGATCCGACTAAGCATTTCGTTTATAGATATCACGTGGCAAAAGAGCTTGCAAAAGAGCTAAAAAAAGAAGGCATAGAAAAAATTTTCACTGGTGATAAAAAGCTAGATTTGAGACTTAAATTTTATGGCATAGATACGAGCGAGGATGCAGATCTGCGCCTGCTAAATTTGAGCTTGAGTGATAATTATGATAATATTACGGTTTTTAAATTTGGCGCAGGGATAGCAAAATTTAAAATAATAAAAAATATTAAAGGAAGAAATTGGCAAGAAAAGCTTTTACGATGGTGGAATTAATTGTAGTTATACTGATAGTAGGTATTTTGGCGCTTATGGCTTTACCTAAGGTCAAAGAAGATCATGTAGCAGAAGCTGCCGAGCAGCTGATGTCGCATATCCGCTATACTCAGCTCTTGGCTATACAGGATAACAAAATCGGTGAAGGGAACAATTGGTTTAAAAAAAGATGGAGTATAGGTTTTAGTGAGGCTAATGTATGCGGTAATGCCGATAATAGCTGGAAATACACTATTTACTTTGACGGTGCGGGCACATCTGGAAATCCTAATTCGCCAAACGAGGTTGCAAAAGATCCGAAGAATATGAGTAAATTTATGAGTGCAGGCTGGAGCGGAGGTCAAGCTTACTGTTCCAATGTTAGCCCTCAATTTAATCTAAGTCGAAAATTCGGTATTAAAAAGGGCGGTGACGGAGTTAAGTTGGACGGCGAATGCGGTAGAAATAATCTAAAAACAATATCTTTTGATGAATTTGGTAGACCTATGAGAAGCGTCAGTACGACGGGTAATGGTGGTGCTGGTAGGGCGCATGATAGGATGATACATGCCGGACAAACATGCACTATAACTCTATCGACAGAAAAAAGACGGGCAGTGATTAGTATCCAACCAGAGACAGGATTTCTTGAAGTAATGTATTCTAATATATAATGTGCTAAGGATGCTTAAGAATAATGTGATGAAAAATTTTTAGTTTTTATGTTCTTCAGTATTTTTTAAGCCTCCTACTTGTATAATTCCAGCTCACGAATTAAGAAACCACCTTTAA
>CAUQJU010000124.1:0-4722 GCA_963518005.1 uncultured Campylobacter sp. | reverse complement strand
CCTGGAAAATGAGACCAAGCAGCATTTTGACGGTTTTTAGCAAAGATTTCCTTTGAACCTCGGGCGGTTTAGAGGTTAAATTCGCCTAATTTTATCCAAAATCAACCTAAATTTATCCGCCCGTGCTTTAACCTAGCCTTAAATCGCGCTATTTAAAACAGACGCGGCATAAGCTTCGTCTCGCGCCAAGCAAATTTAAAATCAAGCCTGTTTGCAAGTCGGTTTATTTACCGCGATAAAAACCGGCTCGCCTGCGCCCAAATTTAGATTTAGCTAAAATTCGGCGGTAAAAATAAATATAAATTTAATCATCCCGTAAATGCGGTCGGCAACGACATAAATTTGCCTAATTTTAGACCCCGATTAAGCAATTTTCGCCGAGCGCCGTTTGCGCAGGGGTCGCCTCTATCAAAAACAAGAAAGAGGCTAAGGCGATTTTGCGACGACGAAATTTGCTTTTTAGCTCAAATTCGGCGACTTCTATCGTCAAATTTATTTGCGCGAGACGCTTAAATTTGCAATGCGGCGAGTCGCCTTTTGGTTTATAAATTTAGCCCTTTTATCGCTCGTAAAATTTCATCCTCGCGGGCTAAAAAATCCTTTGCAATGACGATAAATTCGTTATTTTTTAGCGAGGCGGCGTCGTAGATCGGCTCTTTGAGCGTCGCTAGATCGATCATCTTCGCTCCCGTGCCCGCAGCGATCATCTCGCCTGCGGCGTTGTCCCAGATAGAGCTTGGCGAGTAGCGCATGTAAGCGCCCGCGAGATTTTCGGCGATGCGGCAGTATTTGATCGCCGAACTTAGCCGAGCGATGTCCAAATTTAGCGCGGTCGCGAGCTTGCCGGCCGTTACGTTTTTGCCGCGTTTGCCGCTGATTATCGTTTGCGGCGCATGCTCTTTTGCGGCTAGAGCTTGCGGGATAAATGCGCCGTTTTTATAAAGCTCTTTTTGCGTTGGCTCGCCTTTTGCCGCGCTATAAATTTCGTCGGCAACGGGCACGTAGATGACGCCAAGAACCGGGTGACCGTCCTCTATGAGCGCGATGCAGACGCAAAACTCGCCGCTGCCCTCGATAAAATCCTTCGTGCCGTCTAGCGGATCGATGAGCCAAAACGTCCGCGCGGACTCGCCTAGAATTTTTTCCTCCGAGCAGATCGGGATTTGCGAGCTTTTTAGCGTTTCAAATATGGCAGCGTTTGCCGCAAGATCGGCTGAGGTCACGGGCGAATGATCGGTTTTTAAATTTACCTCGAAATCTCGGCGGTTTTGGCTGCACGCGCTTTCGGGTAAAGTCGAACGGGCTGCTAAGATCTCGTCGTCAAAGCCCTTGTGGGCATAAAATTTCATTATCTCGTCGCCTGCTTTTACGGCCGCAAGCTTGGCTAGGTTTAGTAAATTTTGCATTTTGGTTTCTTTTTTAGCGGCTTGTCTCTTGAGCGCCTTTAAATGAGCTAGAAATTTTCTCCCTCGATGAACTAAATGTTCTATCTTCTTCGGTCGAAAATTTCGTCGCAACATTTAAATTCATCGCAAGATACTTCGCCTTGTCGTTTTGTGTTCAAATTTAAAGTCAAATTCGCTAATAGACCCGCACCTTGAAAAATATAAATTTTTACCTTAGCTTAAAGAGTTGAGGCGCCGTATTTTTCCGTCAGACGAGGCAGTGGAGAACGAGGCAAGGGAGCGTATATATAATACGTGACCGAAGCCGACTGAGCCACTAACGACGTATGGCGGAAAAAGACAAGCCGCCAAATTTAAAATTATTTCGGCGTCCTGTTCGTCTCGCCCACGTATAGCTGCCTCGGCCTTACGATCTTGATACTCTCCTGCTCTTTTAGCTCTATCCACTGACTGATCCAGCCCGGGATCCTACCGATGACGAAAATAACCGCAAACATATCGTTTGGTATGCTAAGGGCTTTTAAAATCAGCCCAGAGTAAAAATCGACATTCGGGTAGAGGTTGCGCGAGATGAAATACTCGTCGTTTAGCGCGATCTCTTCGATCTTTTTGGCGATTTTTAGAAGCTCGGTGTTTATGCCGATCTCGTCAAATAGCTTATCGCACATAGATTTTAGCACCTTGGCGCGCGGATCGAAGTTTTTATACACGCGGTGGCCGAATCCCATCAGCCTAAACGGATCGTTTTTGTCTTTAGCGCGGGCGATGTATTTATCGACGTTTTCGACCGAGCCGATCTGCTCTAGCTGACGGATGACGCCTTCGTTTGCACCCCCGTGAGCCCAGCCCCATAGCGCTCCGATACCGGCGGCGATACACGCATACGGGTGCGCGTGCGTCGAGCCTACGGTGCGAACGGTCGTCGTAGAGGCGTTTTGCTCGTGGTCGGCGTGCAGCATAAAGACCGTATCAAGCGCCTTGACCTCGATCGGGCGCAAATTTACGTGCTCGTACGGGTAGCTCCTCATCATGTAGAGGAAATTTTCCGTAAAGCCGCGGTCTAAATTTGGATAAATGATCGGCAATCCGCGCGAAAATCTATAAGAAAATGCCGCAATAGTCGGGATTTTGGCGATTATTCGCATCGCCATCTCGTGGTACTCCTCGGGTTTGTCCATGTTTAGATGATCAAAGTAAAACGCAGAAAGCGCCGAGACCGCCGCCTGCAAGATCGCCATCGGGTGCGCCTTGTCCGGGAAAGCGTCGAAAATTTTCATCATGCCCTCGTGGATGAAGCTGCGCTTTTTAAGCTCGAGTTTAAATTCGTCGTATTGCTTTTTATTCGGTAGCTCTTTATTTAGCAGCAGATACGCCACATCGATGAAGGTTTTGTTCTCCGCTAGATACGCGATGTCGTAGCCGCGGTACATCAGCTCGCCTTTTAGCCCGTCGATATAAGTGATGCTAGAGCGGCACATCGCCGTCGAGGTATATCCGCGGTCAAACGTAAACATCCCCGTATCGCTAAAAAAGGTCGAGATATCGATGACGTCGGGCCCCATCGTACCGTGCAGTATCGGAAAGTCGTAGCTTTTGCCGTTTCTGTTGTCTGTTAGCGTAACCGTATCGCTCATTTTAGCTCCTTTTGCAAATTTTTATTTTCGTAGCTCATTAGGATTTTGATACAAATCGTTACTATTATAGCCTGAGTTAGGCTCGCTAGTATGAAAGAGAAGTAAAAATTTTCATTTATGCCGCCTGATTTGTAGGCTATGGTAGCAACTGCGATGAGGAGCGTTAGGGGCATCGAGTGCGAAAGCGCGTAAAGAAGGGTCTTACGAAAACCTAGCAAATTTAAAAACACGCTCGCGCTCACGGCTCTAAAAAAAGTCATAACTGTTACGATTAGTAGCGCGTCTCTGATCACTCCGTCTATAAAAATAGCATTTAACTTAAACGTCGAACCGATATGAACGAAAAAAGTCGGCACCAAAAATCCAAAGCCGAAACTCGCAAGCTTATGCGGCAGGTCTTTTTTATGATCAAAAAAGGTCGCTATAAAGGTTCCTGCTACAAAAGCGCCAAATGCGATCTCTAAATTTAGATAAAGCATAAGCGCGATGATGCTAAAAAACAGCGCCATGCACAAACGAATGTCTTTTTCGGCATTATCGTAGTGAGGCATCAAGATGACGCGCAGCTGCGGATACCACCAAAATAGTACGTTTAGCGCCTTAAACGCGCCCGCGCTAAGCGCCAAAAAGCCGCCCAGATATAGCGTCGTGAGCGCAAGCTCGCTACCGGCGCCAAATTTCATATACGCTCCGACGAAGGTAAGCGCGGCGATGCTAACAACCTCTCCGATGGAGCCTACGAGCATACCTAAATTTAGCCAATCTTTATCCTTGCCGTACTCTTTGAAAAGCGTAAAAATCATCCCCACGCTCATCAAAGGAATTATCAAGATAAATAGCTTGTCGATATTAAACGCGAAGGTAGTAAACGCCGAAAGCGCGTAAAGAATAGCGATATATAAGAGTCCGAGCTTTAAAATTTTCTTATCGGTGGTAAAAAATATCTTTAAATCAACCTCTGTGCCGGCCAAAAACATCAGGTAAAAAAATCCGACTTCGCTCACGATTTTAAACATTTCATTATGACCTATGAGGCCTAGGTATCCTGCGAGCGCGCCTAAAATAATCTCCACGGGCGCGATAGGGATGCGTAAAATTTTAGAAAAATACGGCGATGAAAAAACGATAAGAGCTAGAACGATAAGAATACTTAGTCCGTCGGTTTGCAAATTTATCCTTTCTAAAAATGCGCGATTATAGCTTAAGCTTCGTTACGGTTTGATAAATTTGCGCTAACTAAGAAGACTGCTTTGGATTAAATTTTAGGATTTGGGCTTTGAAATTTACGGCAAATACCGAGAGCAAAATAGCCGAGCGCACACTCGGCTAAAATTCACTTTTAAAAAAGGCTCTCGCCTTTAGACAAACTTATTTGAAGAGATTTGATTAAGGCTATCTTAACCCAAAATCGCAAGCAAAGTCCCTAGCCGTAAGTAAATTTGTTAGGCTAGGGACTCGTATAAATTTACGCTACGCGGGATAAATCCCGCTAAAAGCAGAAAAATTTACGTTTTCCAGCTACGCGCTACGCGGGGTTGCCCCCGCTTCGCGTAGAAATTCTACGTTTTTCCGGTTCCGTAAAGCCTAAACGGCTTTACTTCACCTAGAAACGTTTTAATACTACTGAAGTAGTCTCAAGACATTTTGCTGAACGGAGTTAGCTTGGCTCATAGCGTAACTTC
>CAUQJU010000123.1:0-4725 GCA_963518005.1 uncultured Campylobacter sp. | reverse complement strand
ATATGTATCTCTTTTTCGCCGCAGTCGACGCTTTTTTCAAAGATTTTTATTATTTCCTCGTGGCTCATAGTGTACGGGTTGGGGTTGTTGCGATTTGCCGAAAACGCGCAAAATTTACACACGTCCGCGCAGATGTTGGTCGGATTTATGTGGCGATTTACGTTAAAAAATACCTTTTTGCCGTGCAGTTTTCGCCGTTTGGCGTTTGCGAATTTACCCAGCGTAAAAATGTCTAGGTCGTACAAGCCTGCGCATTCGTCCGCGTCCAGACGCTCGCCGCTTTGGAGTTTTTCTATTAAATTTGTCAAATTTTATTCCGAAAATAGATATTAAACGGCGATTATATGTTAAAAAAGCTTTGTTTTTGCAAAATTTTAGTATTATCGGATAAAATTTACACAAAAAGATGTAGGTAAAAAAGTGGCTTTAAAAGGAAATTTAAGCGGCGTTTTAGGCGGCGTAAATTTGGCCTCGCAGCTAAAAAAGCTTCAGGGCAAGGGCTTTGCAAATTTCATCGCAAAGCAAAGCGACGAGCTGATAAAAGCTCTGTGCACGCGGGTTTTGGACGAGATTTTTGCAGACTTTAACCCAGATGTAGATTTTATCCCGTTTTGCGTCATCGCTACCGAAAAATACGCCGACAACCTCATCTCTACTAGCTCGGTTTTAGAAATTTTAATCGTCTTTAAAGAAAACGCGGGTTTTAACGTCAAATTTATCCTAAAAAAGCTAGTCGCGGCGCTTGAAGGCTCAAATTTAAAGCTAAATATCAAAATTTGCGAGCTGGGCGAAATTTACGAAGCGCACAAAAACGACCACAAAGCAAAGGCTGCTTTTGGCCGTATCCGCTATATCTGCGGCTCGCGCACGCTATATAAGGCCGCTCGCTCGGAGATTTATAAAACTCGCGAGTTTAACGCGCAGGAAAATCTCAAATTTTACGCCAAAAATTTAGGCGCTTTTAACGAGATCCCAAATATGAGGCAAGAGCCCGATCTAAAAAACGACCTTGGCGGCACGAACGACATCTACTACCTAAACTGCGCTCTAAACGGCTTTGAAAACGAGATCAGCATGCGCTCGCAGGCTCTAAAATTTATCGATGAAAAGGAGCTTAGCGCGCTAAATTTGGCGACTGATTTTATCCTCTGCGTAAAATCTGCACAAAATTTGACCCTAGGCTCGGACGTTTTCGCCCCTGCCAAGCTAAACGAGATCACCGCGCTCATGCAAACTAAATCCAAAAAAACGCAAGAAAACAGCAGCGTCATCTCGCAAAAGCTCTTTTCCTGCATGCACTCGGTTGCGGTTTTTTCGCGCTATCTGGTTTCTAGCTTTTACAGGAGCAAATTTGCAAGCGAGGTTAAATTTAGCCAGCTACGAGCCGCACGGCTAAAAAACGGATTTTATAGGTTTGAAAATACGATTTACGTCCCGCTACATGTCCGCCCTAGGCCGCTAAATGCCGTGCTAAAACAGCTTTTAGCTCTTGGCGATGCGGAGTATAAATTTGACGTCGGAACGATCTTTTACCTCAAACGCGCGCAAATCAGCAAAGAGGACGCCGAGGATTCGCTCGCGCTTTTTAGAAAAATTTTGATGCGAAACCACGCTCACTGCATTATCAAAGCGCTTTTGGACGCGGAGATTTTGCCCGTTTTGGTTAAACCGCTAGAACACGCCGTAAATTTGGCCGAATTTGACGGCTATCATAAATTTAGCGTCGGCGAGCACTGCGTTTTAAGCGTCAAATTTGCCGAAAATATCAAAGATAAATTCGTAAAATCGCTTTGCGACGAGCTCTGCATCGAGGGGCGAACGCTGCTAAAGCTAGCATTGCTGCTGCATGACGCGGGCAAGGGGCTAGGCGGCGATCACTCGGTCGTGGGCTCAAATATATTTCGCGCCTACGCTAGCAAGCTAAATTTGAGCGCAAAGGCCGTAAATATAGGCGTTACGCTCGTGCGCTACCATACGCTGATGAACGACGTGGCAAACCGCGAGGATATCTACGATCAGCGCACGATTTTTAGCTTTATCTCAAAGCTTGGCGACCCGCAAACCCTAAAACTCGCCTACATCGTCGCCTACTGCGTGATAAACGCGACGGATGAAAAGCTCTATACGCCCTATCTGGCGCGACTTTTGCGCGAGCTTTACGGCATTTGCCTGCAAAGCTTCGAGGATGAAAACCTACTTGACGAAGCCACAAGACGCGTAAAAAAGGAGCTTAGCATCAGACGAAACGCTAAATTTGCGGCCTTAAGCGAAAATTTGAAAGAAAAAATTTTCGCTATCAGGTCAAATTTGCTCTTTGCCAAATACCAACCAGCAGACATCATCGGCATCGCCTGGGCCGCGCAAAACGCCGATAAACTAAGCGTGCAGATACAAAATCACCAGAGCCTAAGCATAGAAATTTACGCGCAAAACTACCCGAATTTAGCGGTTTTGCTCTCGTCTTTGGCGCACCTTGATCTTGGATTTATGGAGATTTTCGAGCTGTTTGACGGTAAATTTTACGTCAAGCTGGAGTTTAACAAAAACGTAAAATCAAGCGAGCTAGAAACCTTAAAAAACCTCATCGAAATCTCGCTAAAAAGCGGCGCCTCGGCGCAGATAAATCGCCCGATCATACTAAAAGGCGAGCTAAATTTCGACCCAAACCACTCGCAAGAGTACGCGAAGCTTGGCATAAACGCAAAAGATCAGCGCGGGCTGATGGCTTACGTATTGGGAGTTTTTAAGGAATTTGATGTAAAAATAGCCAACGCCAGAATCCAAACCGTAAAAAATAGGACGCGAAATTTGCTGCTTATACAAAAGCGCGAGGGCGTGGATTTGGGCGAAATTTTAAAATTATTAGAAAGCGAGTAAACATGTGCGGAATCGTCGGTTACGTCGGCAATAGAGAAAAAAGAGAGTTTATTTTAAACGGATTAAAAGAGCTTGAGTACCGCGGCTATGATAGCGCAGGCATGGCGGTGATGAGCCTAGAGGGCGGTTGCGACAAATGCGCGCAAGAAATCGCCTTTTTCAAAGCCATCGGCAAGCTTGAAAATTTAGCCAAAAAATCAGAGGGCTTTAGCTCTAGCGGCGAGGGCGTCGCGATCGGACACACGCGCTGGGCTACGCACGGCAAACCTACCGAGATCAACGCTCACCCGCACCTAGGCGAGCACTCTTTCGTCGTTCATAACGGAATCATCGAAAACTACAAAGAGCTAAAAGAGGAGCTTGAGGCAAAGGGCGTTAACTTCCTTAGTCAAACCGACACCGAGGTTATCGTGCACCTTTTTGAGGAAAATTTAAAAACTATCGGCGAGCCTTTTAAGGCATACGAAGCCACGGTAGCGCGCCTGCACGGCGCATACGCGACGCTGCTTATCACCAAAACGGCTCCGGGCAAAATTTTCTTCGCCAAGGACGCTGCACCGCTAGCTATCGGCAAAAGCGAGGAGAAAGAGGTATTTTTCGCCTCCTCGGACGCCCCGCTAATCGGCCTAGCCAAAGAGGTGTGCTACCTAGACGATAAAAGCTACGGATTCGTTAGCATTGATGAAATCGCGGTTTTTAAAGACGCAAAAAAACTAAGCCCGAGCTTTGCCGCTCTGCCTGCGGATAAAAGCTACGCGCAAAAAGAGGGCTACCGATTTTTTATGGAAAAAGAGATCTACGAACAAAGCGCGGTAGTCTCAGAAACGCTAATGGGACGCGTCAAAGAGGATGCGGTAGGGCTTGAAAATTTAACCGACGAGTACTTACGCAATATCGATGATATCGTGATTTGCGCGTGCGGCACTAGTTATCACGCAGCCCTTACGTCTAGCTATCTTTTTGAGCGACTAGCAGACGCTAGGGCCAAGGTCGAGATCGCGAGCGAATTTCGCTATAGACGCCCAAAGCTAAACAAAAACGCCCTTTTTATCGTCATCTCGCAAAGCGGCGAAACCGCCGACACCCTAGAAGCGCTAAAAATCGCCAAGCAAGCGGGGCTAAAAACGCTAGCCATCTGCAACGTCGATAACTCCTCGATTGTGCGCCTAGCGGACGACACGCTACTAACTCGCGCGGGCATCGAAAAGGGCGTAGCCAGCACCAAAGCCTTCGCCACGCAGGTAGTAACGCTGTGGATGCTAGCGCTGCAAATCGCGCAGGCTAAAGCCTCCATAAGCAAAGAAGAGCTAAAAAGCGAGATCGCCGCACTCCTGCACGTTCCGCAAATTTTAAATATCAGCAAAGAGCCGCAAGAGCGTATCCGCCGCCTAGCTAAACACTATTTGCACGGCCACGGCTTCTTTTTCATCGGGCGCGATATATTTTATCCGCTCGCGCTCGAAGGCGCGCTAAAGCTCAAAGAGATCTCCTATCTGCACGCCGAGGGCTACCCTGCGGGCGAGATGAAGCACGGCCCTATCGCGCTTGCCGACGAGAGGCTATTTACGATCGCGCTGATGCCGCAAACCGTCCTCTACGAAAAAACCAAGAGCAACGTCGAGGAGCTCGCCGCCCGCGACGCCTACATACTTGCGATCAGCCCCGAGGAGTTCGAGCTTAGCGACGATTTTATCAAAACGAGCAAGCAAGCCCACCCGATGAGCGAGTTTTTCGAGATGATGATCATCTTGCAGCTTTTTGCGCTGGAAATCGCCGTGAGGCTGGGCAACGACGTAGATATGCCGCGAAATCTCGCTAAAAGCGTGACGGTAGAGTAAATTTAGTAGG
>CAUQJU010000122.1:0-4735 GCA_963518005.1 uncultured Campylobacter sp. | reverse complement strand
CTTAAATTTGCGTGCAAAAGCGGCTAATTTTCGCGATACGGCGCAGGCGCGGGAGTCTTAGCTTTTTCTTTGGGCGTGCCGTTTGCGCTTAAACATTAGATAAGGGCAAATAACTGGGGTAGATAAGGCGCTTTTGCCGTGTTTGAAGCAAATTTTGATAAAAGCTTAAATTTACGAATCCTTCAAATTAAAAACATAAGGATTTTATGGACGCAAATAGCATAAATTTAAGTGATTTGAGACGGTTGCGAGATGGCGGCGGGCTATGATAAATTTGCTAAAGTCGAAATTTACCCGTTTGCTAGCGTTTAGCGTCGCAAAGTGCTGCTATAGCCGATCTGCCTACGAGACGACGGTTGGTTACCTTTTTTTGATAAAAAGTTTAAATTTACGAATCCTTCAAATTTAAAACATAAGGATTTTACGGGCGCAAAGAGTATAAATTTAAACGATTTGAGACGGTTGCGAGATGACGGCGGGCTATTTTTACGGATATATTTTTAATTTGCCAAAGCCGAAATTTACCCGTTTACTCGCATTTAGCACCGCAAAGTACGGCTATAACCGGTCTACGCAAGGCGCGTAAATTCGTAAAACCCATCTAGTCGCTAGCTAGCATCCGCCGCAGTAGCGCCTCTATATCGCCGCCGCAAGGAGTTATGCCGTAGCTTAGTAGCTTTGCCGTATCGCAGGCGAGTAGGGCGGGGTCGTTTGCTCTGATAAATTTAGCGTCGCTTTGTACGGCGATATCGCGTCCGCTTAAGCGGCGTAAAATTTGCAAAATTTGCTCGATGCTATAAGCCTTGCCCGAGCCGATATTAAAGACTTCGCCGTTGGTTTCTAGCTCTAGTAGTTGCGCGTATATCCGCACGACGTCGTTTATGTCGTTGTACTCGCGTTTTGGCGTTAAATTTCCGAGCTTTATTACGGAAGCTTTGTCCTTAAAATGTCGCACGATTTTTGGAATGAGGAAATTTTCGCTTTGTCCAGCGCCCGTATAGTTAAAAGGACGCGCGATGATAAAAGGAAGCCCGCTTCTAGCGATTTGCTCTTCCATATAAATTTTACTTTCGGCATAGACGCTTTGCGGATTTAGCGCAGAGCTTTCGCTCATAGGCGCCTCGCCTCCGCCGTAGACGCTAGCCGAGCTTGCAAAGACCGCCTTTTTAAATTTAACGGCGCTTAGGGCATCTAGCAAATTTAGCGTGCCGATTTCGTTTGCGTTTTTTATCTCAGCGGGATCTGCCATAGCAAACGAAACTGCGGCTAGGTGGATGATGTAGTCAAATTTAACTCTAAAGGCGGCTTTTATGCTATCTTTGTCAAGTAGATCAAAGCGCGCGTGATGCGGCGCGCTAGGGCTTAAAGCGCCGCCTGATACCTCGTAGCCTAGCCCACGAAGGTACCGCTCCAAATAGCGACCCGTGAAACCCTCGATGCCCGTAATAAAAACGCGCTTAGAACTCAAATCCCGCCTCGATGCGTCTTAGATCGGCTTTTATCATCATATCGCAAAGCTCTTTTAGATCGGTCTTTGCGCTCCAGCCGAGCTTTTGCTTGGCTTTTGAGGCGTCGCCTATTAGCAGATCGACCTCGGCAGGTCTAAAAAACGCCGGATTTATCTTTACGATTACGTCGCCTTTATCGTTTAGTCCGACTTCGTTTATGCCCTCGCCCTCAAATTTTATCCCGATATCTAGCGCTTCAAAGCTAAGCTTCACAAAATCCCTAACCGTGGTCGTTACTCCGGTGGCTAGTACGAAAGTATCGGGAGCCGGAGCTTGTAGCATCGCATGCATACCTTCGACGTATTCTTTGGCGTAGCCCCAGTCGCGCTTTGCGTCTAGGTTGCCTAGCTCCAAGGTCTTAGCCTTTTTTAGGGCGATTTTTGCGGCCGTATTCGTGATTTTTCTCGTGACGAACTCAAGCCCTCTTAGCGGACTTTCGTGATTAAATAAAATGCCGCTTGAGGCGAAAATATCATAGCTTTCTTGGTAATTTACCGTGATGAAGTGCGCATAAAGCTTTGCCACTCCGTACGGCGAACGCGGATAAAAGGGCGTAGTTTCGCTTTGCGGAACGGCTTGGACTTTGCCGAACATCTCAGACGTGCTGGCTTGATAAAATTTGATGCTTTTATCGACCGCCTTTATCGCCTCTAGTATGTTTAGCGCGCCGATACCGGTAGCGTTTGCGGTGTGAAACGGCTCTTTAAAACTAACGCCTACAAAGCTTTGAGCGGCTAGGTTGTAAATTTCCTCGGGTCTTATTTCATTAACGGCGCTTAGGATGTTAAACGGGTCGGTTAGCTCAAACTCCACCAAATGAAAATTTGGCTCGTTTAAAATGCCTAGCTCGTTTAATCGCCAAAAATTCGGGCTCACCGCTCGCCTGTATCCGCCGTAGACTTCGTATCCTAGGTCGATCAGATATCTAGCCAGGTATGCGCCGTCTTGACCTCCGACGCCCGTGATTATCGCTTTTTTCATTATTATTCTCCGTTTTTTAAATGTCGCATAAAATTTTTATCCGTCGCTACGGCTCTAAATATCCGCAGGTAAAGCCCCGCGATACTGCTCCAGCTGTTTTGACTTAGCCATTTTGCGCGTTCGTCATAAATTTTAGCGTCTATTTCGCTATTTTTTACTTTTTCTAGTTGCTCTAAAATATGCCAATCGTTAAATCCGTCCGTTTTTATCGTGACGTTTTTCATCTCGCTAAAGATCCTTGACGGAGTTACTATAACGTTTTTGCATGCGCTTAGCGCTATCCTGGCCGCCCCGCTGGCTCCCTCGTCGGTTTGCCCGTAAGGCAGCACGATAACATCGCAGTCGCTTAGCTTTTTATTTACCTCCTCTATCGGCAAAAACTCGGTATTCCACTCCGCTTTTTCGTCCAAATTTAGCTTTTCGCAAAGCTTACGGCATCTTTGCAGTTCCGCCTCGCTATCTGCGTTTGCGACGGGACTAATGATAATTAGCTTCGCGTCCGTATTTTGGCTAAATTTAGCAAAGGCTTGCAGCAGTACGGGTAAATTTTTATGCGCAAAGAGTAGGCCGAAAAATCCTATCCTAAATTTGCCGTCCGTTTCCTTGCGTTTGTTTTGCTCGGGTGCCAAATTTTGCGTTCCGTGCGGTACTAGCGTGACGTTATCGATAAGTCCAAGCAGCCTAAGCGTATTTAGATCATCGATGCTGTGGACGAAAACTCGGTCGAATTCGTAAAGCGTATCGTGCCAGTTTTGCTGAGTTTGGCGCGGGTAGTTTAGGATTTGCTTCGTGGCGTGAAGCGTGATAAAGCAAATTTTGTCCTGCGATTTTAGCGCGGCGACGTCTGATTTTAGCTTTTCGTCTATCTCGAAAAACGTAAAATGGTGTTGCAGCCAGATTATATTCACATCCGTTTTAAGCTCGCTTAGTAGCTTTTCTTGTTCTATTTCATGGACTTTTACGCCGTTTTCTTGGGCTAGATTAGGCTCCTTGGCGCGCTTTTGCTCGCTCCAAGTGTAAATTTCTAAATTTGCGCCCGCCCGCGCAAGCTCGTCCGTTAGGTATTTTGAGTATTCTGCTATGCCGCAAAAGTCGTTATACGTCGAAAAATAGGCGATTTATAGCTCGCTTGGCTCAATTTTAAAGGATTTAAGATACGAGATGCTCGAGATGAAATTTAGCGCGTTTTTCTCGCCGAACATCATTTCATCGACTTTGTGTTTTAGCGGCTCTATGTTTGGCGCGCGGTTTTGTAAAATTTGCTCGGATACTTTGATGATTTTTTCGCCCAGATCCTTTACGCTAGGCTCCGCCCAAAACGAATAATTTAGATTAAAATGCGTAACCGCGGGCGCGAATTTATATCCGATAAACTCACAGCTATCGTCCAAAAACTCGCACTGGCCGCTATAGTCGGTGGAGATAACGGGCTTTTCGTAGTGTACGCCTTCGATCGCGGGCATATTTAGCCCCTCGCCGCGCGTCGGCAACACGACTATATCGCACTGCTCGTAGAGGTTTGCCACGTCAAGCGCGGTTAGATCTTCGTTTAGTATGACGCGGATTTTGCTTCGGTATTTTTTATCGACTAAAAGTTCGATTTGCTCGGTTACGCTGTTGTGCGGATTAGGGAAGCTTTTTATCGTTAGGCTTAGCTCAAATTTAGCTTTTTTGCAGGCTTCGTTAAAGGCTCGTAGCAGCACGTCCGCACCCTTTCTAGGTAGGCACGAGGAGATGTGGAAAAGCTTTATCTCGCGCTTTTGTTCGCTATTTTCTTGTAAAACGCTTGGCTCGGGCGGCATTTTTAGCGGGATGTCGGCTACTTTTACGGGCGTATAGCAGCCGTTGTCGATGAGAATTTTTTTGATAAAAAACGTCGAAACCAAAATGCCTTTATATTTGGAGTTTAAAATTTCTATCGTTCGCTGCGGGATACGCGACTCCTCCCAGAAAAACACCGCAATCTCAAAGCCGTAGCCCTCCCTAACGTCTTCTATCAGCGGGTAGTGGTGGTAGATCGCGACCTTGTCGTCGCTTCTTTTTGGGTGCGCGTTTTTATCGGGTACTATGCTTCTTAGCGTTTCGTACTCGTCTTTGGTTATTGCGATGTCTTCGATTTTATCGAAATAGTTCTCGTGGTAGCAGATAACAAAGACGTTTTTTACCAGACCGAGCAGCCTCACTACGATGTGTCTGTTTATTGCGGCCAAACTATAGTGTCCGCTGATGCTGCCGATGACGGTTAG
>CAUQJU010000121.1:0-4750 GCA_963518005.1 uncultured Campylobacter sp. | reverse complement strand
TTAAAGGTGGTTTCTTAATTCGTGAGCTGGAATTATACAAGTAGGAGGCTTAAAAGTAGCTTAGATAATATTGCGAATTTAAAAAAATTAGAAAAAGATTTTTGGGTGGTATTAAATTTGAATGAAAATAAAAGCAAGAGCGCAGTTTTTCGCCCTTGCTTTTACTGCGGTTTAATTTACAGCCAAGTTAATTATAAATTCTTTAAGCGAAATTTTATCGTTTATCAGCAGATCATCGCTACCGACGTCGTGCTTAAATTTCGCACTCATATACTCACCATCTTTAGCAAAAAGCGAATTTATGCGCTCCTCAAAAGGCTTAATACCGTTAATCATTTCATTAAAATCCCTATCGGGCATTATCCCTTTATACGCACTTAAAAACTCCGTTATAGACGCGGCTTGCACTTTTAGCTCGCCGTCAAATTTAACCGCCTTTAGCGCCGTTTCCACGTCTGCGCCGTTTTCTAGCGTTTTGCTTTTGACGCTTAGTCCCGACGCATCGGCTACGGCGTTAAATTTGATCTCCTTGCCGCCCGGATTTTTAAAGCTAAAATTCTTAAGCTCCAGCACGTAGTTTTCGCTCATTAAAATTTTATAAACCGCCGATTCTTTAGGATCGTTAAGATACATCGCCATAGCAAGCTTGTTTACGTTTTTTTCGTTTATAGCGGCGTTTAGCTGAGTTAGGATTTTCTTGCCGTCTATTTCTAGCGCGCCCAGGTTAGCCTCCGTCATCGTATCGAGCAAATTTGCGTCCGCATTTTGCTTAATCTGCGCTAAAAACGCCATATCGGTTATCCTAACGGCTTTTGGAAAATCATAGCTTCTAGCGTTGCTAAAGCTCATTTTGCCGACCTTTATTCCTACTTTAGATATATTTTCGTAGGCGGTTTGCAAATTTATAAATGAAACCAGATCGCTAAAGCTTTTAAAATCGCTAAGCTCGATGAGCATGGAAGCGTTTTCCATCGCAAACTTGCCCGAGTCGTCCGTATCGCCGCCGCTAACTTTACCGACGCCGATTTCTAGGGATTTTATCTTATCTTCTTTGATTTGGGCCTTTGCAAAAGGCTTTGAGATAACAAGATCCGAATTTCTCTCGTCTACTTTGATCTCGGCCAAATTTAGCGTTACGTCGCGAGTTTTATCTAAATTTATTAGCACATCGGCGCTCAAAAACTCGTCCGTGCCGAATATCTTTTTAGCTTCGGCGGCGGCTTCGGGCGTTAGAGCCTTGATATCGCTATGCGCCTTAAATCCGCTAAAAATCTCGGCAAATCCATGCTTTAGCGTGGTTTTAGCCTCAAATTTTACCGGATCTTTGCCGTCGGTTAGCTCAAACGTAAGCGTCGCGCGCGAACTAAACAGCCCTTTGTCGTACTCGTTTTGCGTCACGTTTGCCTTTAGGTCGGCAAACGGCAAGCTCAAAGTTTCGCCCGTTAGCCTAGCCACACCCCTATCGTAGGACTCTTTGGCCTTAGACGAGCCGTAAAACGCGACGCCAAAAACCGCGATCAAAATGATTGCAAGCGCAAATATAACCTTTTTCATTTTTTTCCTTTATTTTAAATTTTACTTCGTCGCCGCGATAAGTTCGATCTCGACCAAACCGCCTTTTGGCAGAGTTTTTACAGCAACCGTACTGCGGGCCGGATAGGGCTCTTTAAAAAAATCGGCGTAAATTTCGTTTACCGCCACAAAGTCCGCGATATCTGCTAGAAAGATCGTCGTTTTTACTACGCTCTCAAAGCCAAGCCCCGCTTCGCTCAAAATCGCTTGCAAATTTTGAAGCGACCTTTGCGCCTGCGATTTTACGTCTGCGCCCGCAAATTCGCCGCTAGGAGTCACGCCTAACTGCCCTGAAATAAACAAAAATCCGTTAGCCGCGATCGCTTGCGAATACGGTCCGATCGCTTGCGGGGCATCTTTTGTAGAGATAACCTTTTTCATTTTCGTCCTTTGTAAAAAATTTCGCGAATATTAGCAGTTTAGCGCCGAATTTGCAAATTTAGCTATAATTTCCCGTAAAAAGGCGCTAAAAATATGAAAATCACCCTTGCTCCAAACGAGTTTTTAGACGATTACGTTCTTGGCTGCGAATTTGCAAAAAACGCCGAAATCTCGGGCAACGCGTATCTGTTTTGGAGCGGCGCGATCTGCGCTAAATTTGAAAACTCGCGCACCGTTTTTCTGCATAAAAAAAGCATCCCCGCGCGATTTTGCGAGGCGGTCGCGCGCTGCAGCGACCTAGCAGGTCTAACGCTCACGTCGGCGTTTTGCTCGTTTACGACGCTAGCGCCCTCGCATCTAGTCGCCAAAAACGGCTCCAAACTCTATCCGCTTTTTGATCTACGCGAAATTTGCGGGATAAAATTTATAAATTTAAAGAAATTTTACGACGATTTCGGACTTGACTACGGCTATAGAATTTATATCGAAAAGTGCTCGTTTTTCTCGCCCGAACCGCTTGAAAAGCGCATAAAGCTAACCGAAACGATGTGTCTGGGGTATTATTAAACCGCGTAAATTTAGGCTTTTGGCTTGCAAATTTAGAAATTCGGCCGTAAACCCAGACTCAAATTTAATCCGCGCGGAAAAAAGCGATAAATTTACGCGTCAAATTTAACGAGCTTCCTATCCTGCCGCGTTTTGCTTATCTTGCTGGGTTACGGACGTGAGTTTAGAAAGACGCTTGCCGAGGAATCTTTTCGCATCGTCCACGATAGAATAAACAGTCGGCACGAAAACGAGGCTAAGCAGCGTAGAAACGGCTAGTCCGCAAATCACGGCTACCGACATCGTCGCGCGAAACTCCGCGCCAGAGCCGCTAGCAAACACCGCAGGCGCCATGCCGGCGATCATGGCTATCGTAGTCATCACGATAGGCCGCGCCCTCTCCGCGCCCGAGCTTAGCAAAGCCTGCCTAATGCCGCTTCCGCGCAAACGCTTTTCGATGACGAAATCAACGAGCAAGATCGAGTTTTTACCCACGATAGCCATGAGCATCAAGATGCCGATGACGGCGGATAGATCAAGCGCCCCGCCGTAAAGTAGCAACCCGCCCGCCGCGCCGCCGATAGAAAGCGGAAGCGCGATAAATATCGTAGCGGGCTGTAAAAAATCGCGAAATAGCACTACCAAAACCAGTAAAAACATCGTCACGCCAAAGCCCAGCGCGATACCGAACTGCTCAAACATCTCGCTCATATACTCGATATCGCCGTACTCGGGCGACGAGATACCTGATGGCAAATTTTTCATCGCGGGCAGCGCGTAAATTTGCTCCAAAACCTCGCCTACGGTAAATCCCGGCTGCAAATCGGCCTCGAGCGCGATCTTGCGGCGCTTATCAAACCTCTCTATGCTAGCAGCGCCCTGCGAATACGAGATTTGGGCTACGCTTGAGAGCGGCAGGGTCGCTCCCGTCGCGCTTTGAACGTAAATTTTACGCAGGGCTTCAAGGTCGTTTCTAGCGTCCTCCTCGAGGCTAACGCGGATAGGCACTTGGCGGTCAGGCAGGTCAAATTTTGCCGACGCCGCGTCCGTGTCGCCCACGGTAGCGATACGCAGAGCCTCGGCTACGGCTTGGTGGCTCACGCCTAGCCTAGCGGCCTCTTTTTTGATTAAATTTACGCGGATTTCGGGCTTTTGCAGCGGTTCGTTTACTTGAGCGTTTTTCGCGCCGGCAACCCCGCTCATTTGGGATTTTATCAGCGCGGCGGTTTTAGAGAGCGCGTCCGCGTCCTCGCCCGTTAGGATTACCGAGATATCGCGCGCGGCCATATCGTTAGCGAAGGCAAATCTCATATCGCTAAATTTAGCCAGCTCCGCCCGCAGCTCGTCTTCAAACCGCTTTTGCGTAACGTCGCGCTGCTTATGCGGCTTTAGCATGATGAGCAGTTCGCCCTTGTGCGTTTCGCCGCCGCCTCCGGCTATAGCAAAAACCGACCGAACGGCAGGGTTTTCTTTGATGACGCGAGTTAAATTTATCAGCCTCTCGTCGGTCTGCTCTAGCGTAGAGCCGGGAGCTAGCGTGATATTTACGCTGCTTCTGCCAGAATCGCTTTGAGGCAAAAACCCCGTCGGCAAAAGCGGAATTAACGCAAAAGATCCCAGTAGCAGCAAAAAGCCGATAAAAAGCGTAAATTTACGGTGATCTAGCGTGAAATTTAGCAAATTTAGATAAGCCGCCTTTAGCTTGCCCGCTTCGCGCTCCTCTTTGGCCTCGGGTTTTAGGATGTAGGCCGCTAACAGCGGAGTGGCTAAACGCGCGACCAAAAGCGAAGCCAAAACCGCCGCCGCGACGGTTATGCCAAACTGCCTAAAGTACTGTCCGATGCCCCCGCCGATAAAACTAACGGGCAAAAATATCGCCACAATCGTTAGCGTAATGGCAACCACCGCAAAGCCGATATCATCAGCCGCGTCTATGGCGGCTTGATACGGGCGTTTGCCTAGGGCTAGGTGCTTTTTGATATTTTCTATCTCCACGATCGCGTCGTCCACGAGTATGCCGATAACTAGCATGAGAGCTAACAGGGTGATGCCGTTTAGCGTGTAGTCCAGCAGATAAAGTGCCGCAAACGTCGGCAAGATCGAAAGAGGCAGCGACACGGCCGCCACCAGAGTCGCTCTCGCGTCTCGCAAGAAAATAAATACCACAAGCACCGTTAGTATCGCGCCCTCGGCTAGCATCCAGATCGTTTGGTCGTAGCTTTGCTTAGTCTCGTCTGCCGAGGTGTATATC
>CAUQJU010000120.1:0-4792 GCA_963518005.1 uncultured Campylobacter sp. | reverse complement strand
GTAAAGAGCGACCTTTTTGGCGCCGTTTAGGCTGATATGCACGCCGTCGTCGTTAAATTCGCTTCATCTTGCGCGCTAGAGTTTGCGGTTAAATTTTGTTGGCTTTGAGCGCTTGAATTTGCTGTTTGATTTTGCGTTGTCACGCCTGCGACCTGTCTAGCGTCCTTTAAATCCGGCTTGCTAAATTTAGCCCAAAAAACCCGCATAAATTTATCAAAAGCCGATTTTGCGCTTTGTAAGCCGTCCTCTGCGATGTTTATAAATTTATCGCTTAGAGCAAAGCATTAAAAGGCGTAAAATTTGCAAAAGCTAAAGCATTAAATTTAGCATTAACCGCAAATAATAACCTTGCGCTACATAGGCTACCTCATCAAATTTTATAGCCCCGCTGGCTTTGCGCTACGACTAGCGATTTAAAAAACAACCGCAAATTTAAGCACGGTACTAAGCCGCGCCCAGGTCAAATTTTACTTATCCTCAAGTACCTTTTCGCGCCACTTCGAGCTTGATTTTTTATCCATCGCCATATCTTTAGACATCTCGGCCGCAGCCTCAAAGTTTTTCTGCACGCCCTCGCTGCTGTTTTGATATTTTACGGCATTTGAACGCTGTATGCCGATACTCTCGGCCTCGCTAGCCGCATCGATATTCGCTCCCAAAAATATAAACTCCCAGTCGTATTTTTCCTGCTTATCGCTTATCATTTTTTTGATCTGCGCTTTTGAGTACTCCTTGCTCGAGTTTTCTTGCCCGTCGGTGATGATGACGAAAAGCACGGCTCTGTTTTTAGCGTAGATGTCCTCGACTTTTGAGATTTTATTTATCGTGTCGCCGACAGCGTCTAGTAGCGCAGTATTGCCGCTAGCTACATAGTCCTTGCTCGTTAGCTTTTCAACCTTTTTGATACCTACTCTATCGTGCAGGGTCTTAAAATGCGTATCGAAAAGCACCGTAGTTACCTTCGCGTCCACGCCGGCTTCTTTTTGTTTGTCGATCATGGAGTTAAAGCCGCCGATCGTATCGCTCTCAAGCCCGCTCATAGAGCCTGATTTATCTAGGATTAGCACCATCTCAAGCTGCTTTGGCGTAGACTTTTGCGGCGCTTCCTCGCTTTTGGCAAACGCAAACGCCCCGATAATCATCAACAAAAACGTGATTTTCTTCATATTTTCTCCTTTGAAAAATTTGGCTTGATTATAGCAAATTTTAATGGCGCGGCGGTAAATGCGAGGAAGCTTAAATTTGAGTTTTGTATTTTTGTTTACCCAAAACCCGGTCAAATTTACTTCAAAATTTACGGCCGAATTTAAAGGCTAAATTTAGAAATTTAAGGCCCGAATCCGAGCCTTAAATTTGCTAAGCGGAGCAGTCAAATCGCTCAAATTTTACTTTGTAGCGGTGATTTTTACGTAGCTATTTAGCGCGCCTACATACGCTTTGGCGCTCGCCGTCATCGTGTCGATATCAAGTCCGTGTCCGATGACGGTCTTGCCGTCAAATTCGACCTTCACTACTACGTTTGCCAGCGCGTCTTTGCCTTGCGAAACGGCGTTTACCTTATAGTCTTTTAGTACGCCGTTTATGCCGCTTAGACGGTCGATTACCTTAAATATCGCATCCGCCGTACCGTTGCCAAGCGCCGCGTCGCTCTTGATCTCGTCTGCGTGACGAAGCGTGATAGCAGCGCTGCTTAGACCTTTGTTGCAGCTGCTTTGCGTTAGCGTCAAAAACTCGAAAACTTCGGGGATCTTGATGATCTCGCTAGTTACCAGCGCGCGCAAATCGTCGTCAAAGATCTCTTTTTTCTTATCCGCTAGCGCCTTAAATTTCTCAAACGCCTCGTTTAGCGCGCTATCTTCTAGCTCAAAACCAAGGCTTATTAGCTTATCTTTAAAGGCGTGGCGACCCGAGTGCTTGCCTAGTATCAGCGAGTTTTTATCCAGTCCGATGCTCTCGGCGCTGATGATTTCGTAGGTTTCTTTATGTTTTAGCACGCCGTCTTGGTGAATGCCGCTTTCATGAGCGAAGGCGTTTTTGCCGACGATGGCTTTGTTTGGCTGCGGCTCGATGCCGATGATACCCGCTAGTAGGCGCGAGCTGGGATAAATTTCTTTATAAACTATGTCCGTGTAAAGCGGCGCGAATACGTCGCTGCGCGTCTTTATCGCCATCACGATCTCTTCGAGCGCGGCATTTCCCGCACGCTCGCCGATACCGTTTAACGTGCACTCTACCTGCCTGGCGCCCGCTTTTATCGCGGCTAGCGAGTTTGCCGTAGCTAGGCCTAGGTCGTTGTGATTATGCACGGAGACGACTGCGCGACCGTTTATAAATTTAACCATTTCTCCTATTCGAGCGGTAATCTCCTCGGGATATAGATACCCCACGGTGTCTGGGATGTTGATGGTTTTTGCTCCGGCGTTTATAGCGGCGTCGCAAATTTCTTTTAAAAAGCTCATCTCGCTCCTGCATGCGTCCTCGCAGCTAAACTCAACGTCCTTGCAAAAGGTTTTAGCATATTCCACGGCTCGCACGGCGCGTCTGATTACTTCGTCGGGAGACATTTTTAGCTTAAACTCCATATGGATCGGGCTTGTGGCGATAAAGGTGTGGATGCGCCTATTTTTTGCCGGCGCGATAGCCTCTCCCGCAGCCTTTATATCGCCGTCTACGGCGCGGGCGAGCGAACAGATAGAGGCGTTTGAAGCTTGTTTAGCGATCTGATGTATCGCGTCAAAATCGCCCCTGCTAGCCGCCGCAAAGCCGACCTCCATGACGTCTACGTTTAGGCGCTCTAGCTGGCGCGCGATACGGATTTTCTCCTCGGTATTCATCGACGCGCCTGGGCTTTGCTCGCCGTCACGAAGCGTAGTGTCAAATATTATAATTTTATTTTCGTTCATTTCTTATCCTTTTTTATAGTTTTAGTTTGTGCGGTTAAATTTAATTATTGGGGTGTGAAAGAGTCGCTGCCTAACGCAGCAGCAGAAGTAGGGAGAAAAATGCGTTAAATTTAGCGTTACCGTTCATTCGCTCTCCTTTTGAATTTTTTTGTTTTTAAATCTCATAAAAACGTATCTGATTATACCGTAAGAAACATAAACGCTCATTAAAGTCGTAACCGCTTCTATAGGGCAAACGTAAATAGCCGAAAACGCAACCGTAAGTCCGACCAAGATGCGCAAAAAATCGGCCCTTTTAAGATCTACTTTTTTAAAGCTCGGGTAGCGGATGTTGCTCACCATCAAAATAGAGAGCAAAATTTGCAAAAACATCAAAAACCACTCGGCGCTTCTAGTAAAATCGTATTCTAAGCTTAGTCCGACCCAAAATGCCGAAACGATGGCGGCCGTAGGTATCGGAAGGCCGATAAAAACGGACGGCTCGTAGGTGCCGGTCATTACGTTAAACCGTGCAAGTCTAATAGCGCCAAAAACCACGAACAGCGCGGCTACTAGCGAACCCAAACGTCCAAAACTATGCCCGACCGTGAAGTAAAAAAGCATCGCGGGTGCGACGCCAAAGGCTATGACGTCTGCAAGACTGTCGAATTCTACGCCAAATTTGGATGTAGTTTTAGTTAGTCTCGCTACGCGTCCGTCAAGTCCATCCAAAAAATAGCGATAAAACTATGTAAATAATGGCTTTAAAAAAATAGCCGTTAGCATCCTCGACTAGCCCTGCGCCGGCTGCGATATAGCCGCGTACGGAAGCAATGATGCTGATGATACCCAAAAAAGCCGAAGCGGCAGTGAATAAATTTGGCAAAATGTACATTAACTGAAGTTTATGCTGATTGTCTTGCATCTTTTTCCTCGTAGCTAAAAAAACCTAAAATGCCCGCACTCGTGACCTTTTCGCCTACGCTGACGCTTATTCGAGTATTTGCGGGTAGTATCAAAATCGCCTCGCCGCTACTTAAAAAGCCAAATCTTCTGCCCGCTTTTAGTCGGCTAAAATTTTCAAAAGAAATGCCTTTGCTAAGAGGCCCTGCGATGGCGCGGATCGCAAATTTATTATTTGAGTTTTTACAGACGAACAAGGCTCTCTCGTTTAAATTTTTAGAAGCTTCCATAGCATTACACAAAAACAGTCCGTGCCTTTGTTTGGCCTCTAAAAGCTCCATATCGCAAGGAGCTCTGAGCGCACCCGCGTCAAACACGCCCTTGCGGATAGTTATGGCTACGCACTGCGTATCAAAATAGTAAATTTTATCTATACTTTTTATCCTGCCGTCGACCGGGCTAAGCACGGCGTATGCATCGTCGCTGCCTAGCGCTCGCTCCGGGTTTCTAAACCAAAATACGCAAAGCGCAAAGAGCGCAAAAAATAAAATTTGACATACGCCCAAAACCAGCGCAAGTAAAAGCAAAAGCCCTAAAACGAAAACGTATTTGTAGCCCTGTTTTGCGATTAGCCCGACGTTTTGCATATCTTTACGCTTGTTCCTCTTTGTCTTCTAAATTTACGAGCCTACTAGGCAGACCGCGCTCTTTTTCGTAGTTTGCGATGATCTCTCTAACCTTTGCGCCCTCGATGGTTTCCTCTTCGTAAAGCGCCTCAACCATCTTTTCTATCGCGTCGTCGTAGGTTCGCAGCGTCTCAAGCACGTGTTTATAGCGCTCATCAAGCGTAGTTTTTATAAATTCATCCACTTTTTCCGCAGTTTTGTCGCTATAGTCCCTATCGGCCTGACCGCCCGAGAGGAAGGTACTGCGGCGCTTTTCAAGCACCATAAGTCCTGCGATATCGCTCATGCCGTATATAGAGATCATTGAGCGAAGTATATCGG
>CAUQJU010000119.1:0-4800 GCA_963518005.1 uncultured Campylobacter sp. | reverse complement strand
TTGGCGTGTTAAAAATAGCTTCAAATTTATCGCTATAAACTAAATTTGAGTATAGGCTTTTGAAATTTATAAAATCCTCATAAGTAAATTTGTATCTGTACTGCGATAAAATTAAGTATCGGCGAAGCTTTTCCGCTCTATCTAAAAACTTATCTTTTTTCGTAGATAATCCCGAATAAATCTTGATATTTTTAGCGGTGTCGGCCACTTCGTCCCAGTATTCTAGCTCTTTTGAATTTTCAAAATTATCGCCCAAGAATTTGTTATCTTCGCGCACTAATCTATCTAAATTTAATACGTCGCCATGGTGCGAAACGATGGCAAGAAAGCCAAATAGAGTCGGTATTTCATCAAATTTGGAGTTTAGCAAGAAAAAATATGCCGACAAAAGCGAGTGGTTTTTATACAGCTTATCGTTTGAGGTATCTCTGATGTAAATTTGAAAATTATTCTTCAATTTTGCGATATCGTGATAGAGTTTAACCTGCTTATCTAGCTCATCGTCGTCAGGCGAGATCATATTTTTTATATGATTTTCTAAAAGTTTATTTGGATGAGACCAAAACTCGTCAAATAAAATAGACTCTTTCATCGTTTATCTGATATATATTTCCATGGTTTTTAGATTTTATAGGTTCTTTGCCGTTTATTTCCATTACAAAGTCTTTAAAATCTTTAAAAATTCGTCCATTTTCGCAGTCGCAAGGCATTCTAGCCGTAGTTAATTTCGCATTTTCATTAATACCGTCAAAAATAAAATCGTCCATAAGCGTAAATGTATCTATAAAGCTTTCATCTTGCGGTATTTTTTCGCATATTTTTATATCGATCCAGCTAAAATCCGCTATACAAAAGTTTATCCCAAGATACGGAGTAAAGGCGGTTTTATGCTCTTTTAAATTTGAAATTATCTTATCCTGGTAGCCTTGCTCTAAATTTTCTAAATTCAAAAATACGGTATAAGACGGCGAGCAGATGAGCTCTCTGTAAAACTGCTTTTTTTCCTTTGCATTTTGATATCCTTCCTCTATGTGCATATTACTTGAGAGGGCAAATTTTATGCCGTTAAAAACAAAACTCTTTTTTAAAATTTGCCTATCTATTTTTACGCTGTATTTGATACCGGATAACCTAAAATACTCTTCTTCGCCTATAACTGCGCCTAAAAAGCCCATTATAACGGTCTTTGGCGGCACCGGATAGGTTAGGCTAGAATAAATCGTCGCCGGATGCGAAAAATGAGCATAATCGCCGAACAATCTAAAAGCAATAATGCTCATTTTATGCCTCTATCTTTTTCCAGCTACTGTCAAAATTTTCTTTGTTTATCGCTTCAAAATCATAATCGCTCATATACTCTATTTTTTCTATATTTACAGCATATCTTGCGAGTTTATTTTTTAAATTCGTAAAGTCGATAGCGTATTCGTTGATACTTCTTATCGCTCTATCGTCTTTTTCGCTTTTTAGACTTATGCTATTGTTTAGATCGCCCGCAAACGTATCGTCTTTGTACGTGATGATTAGCATAAACCTCGGAGTCTGGCCGATTTTGGAGCGAGTCGTTAGGTTTTTAGTGCCGTGCCACAAGGCTTTTAAAATTTTAGCTTCATCGGCTTCGTTAAAGCCCGTTTTTGCCGCATTATAGTTATCGATAATGCCGTAAGTAGCAAAAATAGCGTATCTTAAAAATCTTTCCTCTCTAAAAGTCGCTTGATCTTTTTGTTTTTTTGACTCGTTTGGATCGTAATCGCTGGCAAAAGCACCGGTTCCCTTAACATACTCTATTTCGACCTTGTTTAGGGATTTGCTTAATCTAAACTGCACCGGCCCCGTAAACTGAATGCCGGCGGTTTTTATCTCCTTATCCTGCTTCATTTCGTCTTTATCCGAAATCGGCAATACGCCGCCGAATGCACGAATATCGATAAATTTAGATAAAATTTCTTTTTGAAGTTCGCTTTTACTTTGTCTTATGTTTATGCTTTGTCTGATCGCGGTTTTAGCGTCCAGCACAACATCCTCTATCCTGTACTCTTTTATAAAAATCGACGCCTCGTCTTTTTTCATAATCTCGTCCCTAATAGTTCTTTTTATACGCACGTCTGTTACTTCGGCTATGCCGGTTTCATCATCGCACCTTGGAGCGTTATCTTTTAGCATATCGCCGTTTGGATTCCAGTTCTCTCCGTCCCACAAAAAAAGTATCTCTTTTTTCTGCATCTTATTCTCCTTGCTTATTTCGTTTTATCTTTTAAAAATTTACGATAATCGCTTCCGCCCATAGCAAAAGCAAGCGTAACGTATGAGCTTTTGAGCGTTTTTCCTGCCCTTTTTGCAAAAAATGCTTGCGGTAAAATTTCTATCAAACACTCTTTTATGTTTTCAATGTTAGAATTCGGTTTGCCGGAAGCGCCTTTTAACCTTCTAATCGTCTCATCGCACTTAGTCCAAATTCGTTCTAAACTTTCTTTATTTATCGAGCCGTAGTTATCAAGCCAGTTGCTAAACGATACGCCGCCGTTAACGGCAAACTGCCAGTTTATCAGGGCTGCGCTTAGCATACCGAGCAAATAAGCGCTAATGAGCGCGCTATCTTGATTTAAAAACTCGCTATTTTTGATTAGCTCTTTAATCATTTCCTTTTTATCGGTTAAATTTTCCAAGTCACACTCCTTTTGAAACACTAGTTTTTTATTTAAGACATCGATTTCATTAAAAAAATTTTGATATTTTGCAATATTCTCAAACGTTCTTTCTTTATAAAAATCGTTAAAATATTTGCTCCATTCTAATTTTTTTGCATAACTTTTATTGACGCTACCGTAATAAATCAAATCGCTATATCTTTCTATCATAATCTCTAAATCAAATTTATTTCGCGACAGTAAAAAACTCATCACGCTTAGCCCGTCTTCAAACAAATTTTGCAGATAAATCGTCTCTTCGGTTCCACTGTTTTTTTCATAGAAGGCTTTTATGTTAAAGCTGCCCATTAAATTTGAAATATGAGAGATAAAAGAGGGCAAAACATCGTCTATCGCAAGCTTTAAATCGATAGCGGCGTTACTTTGCGTATAAAATAAAATCGTATTTAAAACAGGCAATTTTTCCTGCTTTTTAGCAGCGATCTCAAGATAATCATTTATGCTAAATTTTATAACTTCTTCGGCGATTTCAATACTTTTCATATCGCTTTTTGAAGTTTCTTCTAGTATTTTTACAATCTCTTCTAGATTTACCGAGCTACCCAAAATCGTCGGCAAAATCGCCATTTTCATACCGTAAAAATTATGCGATAGCTTATCTTTTATCGCTTTAAAGCCGTTTTCTACCTTTTTTGCGCTAACGGCGTTTAATGGCAGGAGTTTGGATTTGATAAATTGCATATTAGCGGGCATCTCATTTACCGAGCAAAACGCTAAATTTGCATCTGCGCCTACACCTTTTTCATTTGTTAAAATATCGTATCCGTAGGATGATTTTTGCTCTTTTACGCTGATATGATTTTCAAAAATTTGCTTAAAATAGGCAGAAACGGGCTTGCCCTTGTATGAGAGCGAGAAAAAAGTAGCGACTTTTTTACCTTTTTCCTTTTTTAGCTCATCGAGGCCTTTAATCTCATCTATAATATCGGCAAAATATTCTTCATTTATACTTGATAATATAGACAAAATAGCGTCTTTTTCTATATTGCTCGGCTCAAAAAACGAGAGCAAATTTGAAACCGATCTCAAAACGCCTTTTATAAATTTAGCTTCGTCTTTATTTACTTCTTTGGATAAAAATTGAGAATTTGAAAAAAGATTACCTGAATTTGCGCCTACGCCAAATCTACATATTATCAAATCGTCTTTACTTATGTTTAAATTCGGTTCTATTTGTTTGGTTTCTATGTCGCAGAGATATACTTTGATCGCATCGTATTTGTAGGCTTCGTTTTTGAGACGCTTTTCGTCTTTTTGATATATTTCGCTTATGTCGGCGAAAATTTTAACTATATCGCCCAAAATATTTTCCTTTTAAATATTTACGTGAATTATATTACTATTTTTATTGAAAGTCTACATATTCACGGAAATTATGCTAAAAATTTCTACTTTCGTAAGAAAACCGAAAAATACTACTATAACAAGGTTCTTGGTGCTACATTTTAAAATACGCTTAATTATTTTTCTGCCTTTCAAGGTATATCCTTAAATTTTAATTTTGAAGGCATTATACCGCTTATTTTATGAATAGTCAAGTTATATTGATTTAGTTAAGCTTTTTTGCTAAATAATTTTATATTTACGTAAATTAAGTATAATATATTTTAAGAATAAGGTTTCCCGTTGGGATTTTAAACTATTGTTTTAGATACAGTTAAGCCTTATTCTTTAAATCATACCTTAAACACGCGTATTCATTAGCGGCAAATTTTAGTAATAGTTATCATATATTACTAAGACTAAAATTTAAGCATTATGCAGTAATGTGTCCTAAAATACGCTCTATAAACACAATAAAAAACTAAAAAATGACATTTTCAAAATGCCCCGAGGGCAAATTTCGGTCACTAAATTTTAAGCCAACTTTGCCTATACTTTCGTCTAATTTATCACCAAAATTTAACGTAAGGAATGAAATGAAATTTATCCTAAAACGCGACGGCACGAAGCAAGAATACCTCCCGTATAAAATCCAAGACGCGATCAAAAAAGCCTTTGAAAGCGAGTCTAAAGAGTACGACGACAAGGTCTTTTTGGACGTGATGGGGCACGTGTTTGACAGCGAAGTTTTGAGCGTCGAGGACGTGCA
>CAUQJU010000118.1:0-4848 GCA_963518005.1 uncultured Campylobacter sp. | reverse complement strand
GCTAGAAATATCGCGCAGGCCAAGGCCGCAAAAATCGCCTTCATAGTTTTTTTCATATTATTTTCCTTGTTTTGATCTTAGCTCGGTTATGCTCTCGCCGCCAAAGCCGTAGTCGTCGGTGCTAACTTCCTCTATCACGACGACGGTTCTGCTTGCGTCGCGCTTTAGCGTATCGCCCAGCAGTTTTGTTACGCCAGCTATTATCGCGCGCTTTTGCTCGGCGGTTACAGCCTCTTTTTCTTTTGTGATTTTTATGTTTACGTAGGGCATCGGTTTTCCTTAAATGTATTTTTTCATAGCCGCACGCGCTTCTTTGTCGGCTTCTTTGCGTTTTATCGTCTCGCGCTTATCGTGCAAATTTTTACCTTTTGCCAGTGCCAGACGCGCCTTTATGATGTTTTTATCGTTTAGATAGAGCGCTAAAACGACTAGCGTGAGGCCCTCTTGCGTGACTTGACCGAAAATTTTATCTATCTGTTTGCGGTGCATCAGCAGCTTCCTTGGAGCTCTTTCGTCGGGACGAAATGCCGAGTGCGTCGTGTTTAGGTGACTGATGTGCGCGTTTAGCAAAAACAGTTCGCCCTTTATCACGCGCGCAAAGCTGTCTTTTAGATTTGCTCGGCCCGCCCGCAGAGCCTTTACCTCGCTGCCCTTTAGCACGATGCCCGCCTCGAAGGTCTCGATGACACTAAAGTCAAACAGAGCCTTTTTATTTTTGGCTAAATCCTTACCCATT
This sequence comes from uncultured Campylobacter sp., assembly GCA_963518005.1. GTDB lineage: Bacteria > Campylobacterota > Campylobacteria > Campylobacterales > Campylobacteraceae > Campylobacter_A. The sequence continues at coordinate 4,112 of CAUQJU010000118.1, read as the reverse complement.
TTTTACCTTTTTATTTTAAGAAAAAGACGCTAGCGCCGCTGCCGCTGAGGAAAAAATCTTTAAATCTATCCATCTGCGGATAAATTTTAAAACACGGCGCAAAAAGATCGTTTAGTTTGCGGTTTTCGTATCGCTCCAGTAGCTGCGCCGTCGTCATCTCGCGCATTTTTGCCGCTAGATTTACATCGATACTATCCATAAAATTTGCTCTAAATTCGCCGTAAACCGCAGGCGTCGAGCAAAATACATCAGGCGTTAAAATTTCTATCGCTGGCACCTCGTCGTCAAAATCGCTTATTATCTCGCCGATACCGCTAACGTTTGCCGCCTCGAAATCGCTAGCGAAAAACGCCACGTCCGCGCCGATATTTGCGCCTATTTTCATCAAATTTTCGCGAGTTAGTTTTAAATTTAACTCCTCGTTCGCCATCTTTAAAAACGTAGCGGCGTTTGAGCTGCCTCCGCCAAGACCCGCGCCTAGCGGGATTTGCTTTTTTATCACGATTTTATGCGAGGCGAAAAACTCATTTAGCTCGTTTTTAAAGCCTGCTTTTTCAAGTTCAAATTTAGCCTTTAAAACGATATTGTTTTCGATATTTTCGTTATCGCACTCAAGCGCAAAGCCGCTTGATTTTTCAAAGAAAATTTCGTCGTAAATCTCGCGCCGCAAAACAAAGCGAGAGACGATCTCGTGGTAGTTGCCGCGAGTGCCGACGATCTTTAAAAAGGAGTTGATTTTCGCGTAGCTTTTCATTATTTTACGATTTTATCGCTGAGCTCTTTTAGGCTCGCTTCGCCCGCGCCGTTTAGGGCCTGTTTGTTTTCCGCCGCTACGTCTTCTACTAGCTCCGAGCGCAGGATCATCATATTTTTAGGCGCGTCGATGCCGATTTTTACGCCGCCTTTTGAGATGCCTACGACCGTGATTTTGATATCGTTTCCCAGCATTATGCTTTCGTCTTCTTTTCTTGCAAGTATTAGCATTTTTCGACCTTATTTAGTTTATATGCTACGTTTTCGTCTTTGATTTCAATGATACTAAAAAATTCATCAAAGTTTATTAAATATAGCCCCTCGGCGCCAAATTTTAGCTTTTCTACGCTTAGTTTTTTGCCAAGCATCACATCAGTAGGGTCGCCCAGATATTCGTTTTGCGGCAATGAGATATAATCAAGCGGATTTAAAAACCGCTCGTTTTCATAAACGAATTTGCCTTCGCTCACGCGTTTTAGCGCGCTTAGAGTGGCTCTCGCGCCAAGCTTTGCGGCTAAAATTTGAGCGTACGAGCGCACGTACGAGCCCTCGCTAACGCTAATGCGAAAGCTCAAAAACGGATGCATATACGCCCTCAAATTTACGTCAAAAACGCTCATCGTTTGGCTTTTTAGTTCAAACTCTTCGCCAGCTCTTGCTAGCTCATAGGCGCGTTTGCCGTCTACGTGCTTGGCGCTAAATTTGGGCGGAACGTAGGCGATCTCGCCTTTTAGTTCGCTTAGCGCCGCTTTTACGTCCGCTAAATTTAAAGGCGGGCAAAGCGTGATCTCCTTGATATTTTCGTTATCTAGGCTAGCGCTTGTAGCCCCTAGCCACATAGTCGCTTCGTAGATTTTTGGCGTTTTATCTATATAGTTAAAAAGCCGCGTGTGATTACCCAGAGCTACGATGAGGCAGCCGCTGGCAAAGGGATCAAGCGTGCCTGAAAAACCCGCCTTTTTGACGCCGTATTTGCGCTTTAGCCGGCCAAGGAAATGATTTGAGCTTATGCCTGCAGGCTTGTTTGCGACGAAAAGCGCGTTCATTTAAATTTGACCTTTGGAGCCTGCGTTAAATTTGCGTCGTTTTTTAAATTTGATCCGCGAGCGTCAAATTTGAGTGCATAAATTTGATCAAATTTAACGCCGCATTTACCCTGCCTAGCCTGAAATTTGCCCATTTTTACACCGCTTTTTCGACGAAGCTAGACATTATCTCGCGGCTGATTCCGCCGAAATTTATCGTTAGCTTTAGCTCTTTTTTGATCTTCGTTACTGCCGTTACGCGACCGATACCGAAAATTTTATGCTTGACGAGATCGCCTTTTTTGTATTCGCCGGCGGTTTGCGTTTGCGTCTGGATGATGAGGCTACCGCTGCAAACGCCTGCTTCGCTTAAAAACCTGCTCTTTTCCAGTCTCGTTCTCTGACCTTTGTAAAAACGAGAATTTACAAAGCTTAGCGTCAGGGTTTTTTTGGCGCGGGTTATGGCGACGTAGGCTAGTCGTCGCTCCTCCTCGATGTCGCTACCGTCGCCCAGTAGTGGGAAGAACCCTTCCTCAAGCCCGATCACGAAAAGATGCTCAAACTCAAGCCCTTTGCTCGCGTGGATACTCATGATCGAGATCGCCTCGCCGCCGATGTTATCCTGCTCGCTTTGCAGCGCGATCTCGTTTAAAAACTCCTCGATAGAAAAGCTTGGATTTTGCTTGATTTGATCCTTGATCGTAGCGTAAAACTCGTCGATGTTCGCCACGCGTTCGGAGCCGTCGGGCAAGCTCTCGTAGTATTTTTTGATGCCGAATTTAGCTTCTAGTTTATCCACTAGCTCATAGGGCGAGTCGCACTCTTTTAGCTCTCTTAAATTTGCCGCAAATTCGCCAAGGCTAGAGACGATCTTTTTGCTTAGATCTTTGTCGTTTTCGTCCAGGCTAGATATCGCTTCAAATAGCGAAAGCTTATGCTCGAAGGCGATTTTTTCGATCTTTGCGAGGCTTACTTTGCCAAGACCGCGTTTTGGGCGGTTGATGACGCGCTTTAGCGAGAAGTCGTCGTTCTCGTTTGCGACCAGCCTTAGGTAGCTGATGACGTCCTTGACCTCGGCGCGCTCGTAAAATTTAACTCCGCCGACCATTTTATACGGGATTTTTTCTTTGGTTAGGCCCTCTTCGAGCGAGCGGGAGAGGGCGTTTATACGGTATAAAATCGCGATATCGCTAGCCTGCGCGCCGCTATCAAGCAGCTTTTTGATGCGTTTGGCTACCTTTAGACTCTCCATCGTTTCGTCGTCTGATTCCATTAGCGCGACGTCCTCGCCGCCTTCTTTGGTGCTTTTTAACTCTTTACCTAGGCGGTTTCTGTTATGGTCGATGAGCTCGTTTGCCGCGCGTAAAATTTGACTCGTCGAGCGGTAGTTTTGCTCTAGCCTTATGACCTTGACGTCTTTAAACTGGTCTTTAAAATTTAATATATTTTCGATTCTTGCGCCACGCCAGCCGTAGATACTCTGATCATCATCGCCCACGACTGCGATATTTTCGTGCGTGCAGCAGAGTTTGCGCAGGAGCTTATACTGCAAGTCGTTGGTGTCTTGATACTCGTCTACCATCACGTAGGCGTATCGCTGCGAGATCTCGCGCGCTAGAGTTTCGTCCTCGTCTAAAATTTTATAGCTAAGGCAGAGCAGGTCGTCAAAATCCACGAGGTTGTTCGCCGCCAAATACTCCTCGTAAAGCTTGTAGATGTTTGCTAGCTTTGCGTGGTAGCCGTCTTTGAAATTTTGTCCGTTTGCAAACATGCCGCCGTGATTTAGCACCTCTTCTACGCTTAAAAGCGAGTTTTTAAAATTTGAGATTTCGTTAGCTAAAACCGAGGTCGCGATGTCGCCTTCAAAGCCCTTTAAAATACGCTTTTTATCGTCCGTGTCGATGATGACGAAGTTGTTTTTGCGCTTTAGGCGGTCGATGTAAAATTTCAAAAACAAAAGCCCGAATTTGTGAAAAGTGCAAAGTAGCGGAGTGAAATTTTTACTGGCGGCGCCTAGCATATTTAGCGCGCGGGCTCGCATCTCGCTTGCGGCTTTGTTGGTAAAGGTTAGCGTTAGAGTATTTGACGGCGGGATACCTAGCTCGCTTATGAGATAGGCTAGGCGAGTGGTGATGGTTTTGGTTTTGCCGCTGCCGGCTCCGGCTAAAATCAGCATCGCTCCGTCCGTATGCGAGGCGGCCTCGCGCTGGCTTTCGTTTAGGTCGTCTAGTAGATCGGACATTAAATTTCCTGCTTTTTTGTTTTAAGATTATTAAATTCTAACAAAATAAGCTTAAAAATCGCCGTTGTTATAAATTCGGGTCAGATTAAGAG
>CAUQJU010000117.1:0-4886 GCA_963518005.1 uncultured Campylobacter sp. | reverse complement strand
GATTTAAGGCATACGAGCCTGATCTAGTCGCCGCTCTGGACGGTCGCGACGTAAATTTGCCTACCGTTTTGCTCGCTCATCAGCCTAAATTTTTAAAATACATGGACGAAAGCGTGCCCGTGGATCTAGTGGTGAGCGGACACACGCACGGCGGGCAGATTTTTCCGTTTTCGCTGCTAGTAAGGCTCGATCAAAAATACGTCGCCGGGCTATACCGCGCGAACAAAAATACGCAAATTTACGTTAGCCGCGGTGCTGGATTTTGGGGGCCGCCGGTGCGCGTGATGGCGCCTAGCGAGATTTCGTTATTAAGACTAAAAGGAGTTGTATGAGGGGACTTATTTCTAGGATATTCGGGTTTGTAGCGGCGGTTAGATTTCCGAGATTTTTGCAAACATTTATCAACGAAAAATACGTAAGCGGCTTTAAAATCGACATGAGCGAGTTTAAGCAGCCAAAGGAGTACGAGAGCCTGACGGCGCTTTTTACCCGCGAGCTACAGCGTCCGCGAAATTTTGACGTTTCGCCGCAGGCCTTTATCAGTCCTAGCGACGGCACGTGCCTGGAGCGCGGAGTCAGCAAGGAGCTAAAAGCGATCAGCGTCAAGGGCCACGAGTACGGTATAACAGAGCTTCTGGGCGATAGTATGGAGCGCAGTGAGCGAGACGCTGAGCTAGAGTACGTAAATATCTACCTGAGTCCGCGCGACTATCACCGCTACCACGCGCCTTGCGATATGAGGATATTATCCGTGCTCTACGTGCCTGGCGAGCTATATAGCGTGGCCGTTAGCGCGCTGCTAAAGGTACCTAATCTATACGCCAAAAACGAGCGCGTGGTGCTAAAATGCGAGCTTGCAAGCGGCAAAAAGATATGGCTGGTCTTCGTCGGCGCGCTAAACGTGGGCAAGATGAAATTTGACTTTGACGCACGCATACAGACCAACGCCTGCGCCGACAACGTCGCGCTTTATGAATACGAAAATTTAAGCGCGAAAAAGGGCGAGCAGCTGGGGATGTTTGAGCTGGGCTCGACGATCCTCATACTTAGCGAGCAGGGCGCGGTCAAATTTGATCTAGCAGCCGAGCAAAAGCTAAAATACGGCGACAAAATAGGAACTATCAACTAAGGAGGCGTAATGGGAACGCAGCTAGTCGAACAAAACGAGCTAAAAGAGACGCTAGAACTAAAAGAGCGCATCGAAAACAACACGGTGGTCGAACTCTGGGAAAACAGCGAGGACTACGAGCGCCTGGCTAACGCGACGCGCAAGACTATGCGATATATCAACGACGCGCAGATAAAGAGCTTTGCCGATGCGCTAAATCAAACGAACGAAAAGATCTTAAATTTGACCTTTGAGGGCGTAAAAAAGCATCACGAAAAGAAATTCGAGCAGATCAGAAAAAAGCAGAAAATCTACGTCGCTTCGGCCTTTGTCGTCGGCGTTTTAGTCGGCGCTCTTTGCTTCTGGGCGGCGTTTAGGATCTTTGCGGGGTAAATTTGGTTTTGGGCTCGGCCGCTGCGATGCTTGCGTGCCGACCTGTTTTTATGTTGAGCGGTTTTGCCTGACAAATTTGACTTTTAAACCGCGCGACTGCTTGCGGCTTGGGTGTAAAGACTAAAATTTGACGTTTTGTTTTTCGGATTTGCTTGGGTGTTTTTGCTTTAAATTTGAGCATGGCGGCTTTTAAAATTTGCGTATCGTTGCGGGTTTGGAGTCAAATTTGATTTCGGGCGGCGGTTGTAAATTTGATCTTTTTTGCTGCGACAACCACCAAGCTTGCCTCGACTTTTTATGCGACAGGTTGAACCGCTTTTTTATTTATAAAATGCGTTATACGTTTATAAAATTTGCATCTCAAATTTAGCCGCCGACTTGCATATCTGTGCAAAAAGCTAAATTTTTATTTTCCTCGTGGCGTGGCGGATTATTTGCTGCGTGTTTTTATTTTGCGAGCTTTGCCAGCGCATGAGCAGCTCTTTTGCGGCGGCAAAATTTACCTTTAGATAGTCCGCGACGTTGTTTGCGACCGAGCGCTGCACGAAGCGCACCTCGTCCTCTTTGAGTATCTCCAGTACCGCAAAAACGGGGCTTGGGTTGCTGATGAAAAGCTCCAGCTTGCTAGCCCACGGTAGCTTTGGTCGCAGGCCTTCGGATGCGAGCCTGCGCAGATGAAAATTTGACGAGCGCGCCCACTGCGTCATGGTTTTTAGTGAGTCTTGCGGATATTTTTTGATAAAGGTGCGCACCGCATACTCGCCCGTGCCGCGCTTTGTGATTTCCTCAATCGCATTCATCGAGGTTTCAAAGTCGTCTAGGCCGTAAATTTCGACGTATTTTGCAAGCGGCAAAGTCCAGTAAAAGTGCTTAAACATGCCAGTTTCGTTCGGGTTTTCTTCGCCTAAAATCGCGACCAAAATCTCCGCCGCGCGCCTAAAATCCGGCGGCAAAAGTTCATTCAGCGCATTTGCGTGCGCCAAAATCCTTTGCAAATAGCCGAAATTTGGCGTGCTGGCCGCGATTTGCCTGCAGTAGCTCTGCGCGTCAAATGTAGGATAAACAGCCTTTATCTTTTGCGATAAAATTTGCGCCAAATTTTCTCCGAAATGTACCGCCAGTCCGCCGTTTTCCATGTTTTCCCTTTGGGTAGTTTTTGCCTAAGCCGTTAGCAAGCAAGCATGAATCATAAAATTTACCGCCAAAAATAAAAAAGTGGTGTTAAATTTGCGGCCGTTACGCTCGTCAAATTTGACCGGCCGCGCAAGCAAAGCATCAAATTTGCCGCGGTTTTTTAGGCAAATTTGAATATCGACCCAAAAAGAGGGCGATAAATTTAGCAAAAACTAAAAATAACGCCCGAAAGTAAAATTATTTGCACTCGACTTGCGGCATCTGCGCTAAAAATATCGGAAATTTTTGCTTGATTAGCGTGTGAAATTTGCTTCTATCCGCTATATTTAGAAACTTTAGCGCGTAGTGCGTGACTCTAAGCCCGCAGCTAAGGCGCTTTATTTGAATTAGATTTATTTCATAGTTGTCAAAATCAGGGTTGCCAGCGATCGGCTCATAGATCGTATAGCCTTGATACTCTTCATTGTTTATAAACTTAAAATCATACTCCGCTTTGCCGAACTGCCCGCTTTTTAGATCCTTGACAAAAGTATTGTAGTGTTGATTGATGTCAAGATTGGAAATAGTAATGCTCATAAATTTTGTCCACTTGAACCCAACCTGCTCGCTCGGTAAGTAAAATTCTGCTGTTCTATTATCTTTGTGTTTCAATACGAATTCATCGCCGTCTATTATGATTTTTTGAGGTAATTTTACGTCATCGAGAGTCTTGTTAAACATCTGCAAACTATTTTTTTTATCTAAATTTTCCGGTGTTTTTGGCTTTGTGTCGCTTTGCCAAAAGCTGCAACCGCTAAGCAAAATAGTAATAGCGACAGCAAACGAAACTTTTTTAAAACTCATGTTTTTCTCCCTTATTAGTTGATTTTTTAAACTCCATGCACTTTTTAGCTAGCCCAGCCTCGCACTCTTTTTCGTGCAGCTTTTGCGCCTTTTGGCGTAGCGCGGCGGCTTGCTTTTTATCGCCGCTCTCAAGACGGAGCGCTAGATTTATGCACCCGCGTGCGTCGCCAGCCTCGCAAGCCTCGCGAAAAAGGCTATCGGCTTCGTTTTCGTCCGCTTTTATCGCTTCGCCTATGCCTTTTTCGTAGATCGCGCCTAGATTTGTGCAGGCCGGTTTTAGCCCGTTGTAGCAGGCGATCCCGTAAAAGTTAAAGGCCTTTGCTATATCTTGCGGTACGTCTGATCCATCAAAATACGCATCCGCTAGGCTCTCGCAGGCATCTAGTCGCCAAAGTAGGCAGGCTTTTTCAAAAAGCTCGAGTGCGCGAGAAACGTCCTTTTTTATGCTGCGTCCATGAAATAACATATCGCCAAGCTCGGCGCAAGAAGCGCCAAAGCCGCCTTCGCAGGCCTTCTCGTGAAATTTAACCGCCTGCTCACTATCTTGCCGTACTCCGCCTAGCCCCTTTGCGTAGAGTTCTCCTAGCGCCGCGCAACCGTTTGCTACGCCCCTGCTGCACGCCTCTTGACCCAGTTTGTAGGCTGCCTCAAACTGCCCGCTTTGATACTGCGCCCAGCCGCCCTGTATCTCGTCCAGACGCTGGCTACCCTCGCATTTGTAGGCATTTGCGGCGCAGGCCTTGTCGTAGTAGGATCTAGCGGCCTTGATATCCTGGGCAAAACCCGCCTCGCCGTCCTCGTAAAGCCTGCCCAAAGCCTCGCACGCTTCGTAAATTTTACTCTCGCAGGCAAGCGAGTAAAATTTGAGCGCGTTTTTGGCATTTTTCGCAGCTTCGTCGTTTTTGCCCGTCCAGCCGTCTGCGTACATGCCGCCTAGATAGTAGCAAACTACCGCATATCCGCGCCCGCAGGCTTTTACGTAGAGGCTTAGCGCCTTGCTTTCATCTGGTGCGACGCCGACGCCCGCTTCGTAAATTTGAGCTAGATTATAGCAGCTTAAACCAAATCCTTTTTCGCAGGCTCGCTCAAAAATCGCGGCGGCTTTGGCGTGTTCGCCGCTATTTTGGCGGAGCGAGGCTAGGCTATCGCAGCCGCTTAACTCGCCCGAGTCGCAGGCTTTTTGGTAAAATTTACCGGCTTTTTCGTCATCTTGCTCTACGCCTCTGCCGCTTTGGTATAAAAACCCAAGCCTTGCACACCCGCGCGCCTCGCCTGCTTCGCACGCTTTTTGCCAAATTTGAGCCGCCGTTTGTTCATCGCCTGCGTCGTAGGCCGTTTGGCCTTCGTCTGTTAAATTTGCGAGAGCAAAATTTAGCGCAAAAAGTAGTAGCAAGAGCTGTTTTATCAT
>CAUQJU010000116.1:0-4936 GCA_963518005.1 uncultured Campylobacter sp. | reverse complement strand
ACATAGTGCATCGCGACGATTAGCTCGACTGCGCCGATGTTTGAGCTCAGATGCCCGCCGTTTGCGCTGACGGTTTGTAAAATTTTATCTCGGAGCTTCCCGCAAAGCGCTTCGAGCTCCTGCACGTTCATAGATTTTACGTCTATCATTGTCCTATTATCTTTTTGATTTTTTCTAGTCTAGCTTCGATCGTGCCTTCAAGGTTGCCCGCGTCGCTAAGCACTATCGCTCCGCCCGCGCTGATGGCTTCGTCGGCAGAAATTTTGACGTTTTGACCGGAGAAATTTTCTTTGATAAACTCGTAATCTTTCGGATTTACTTTGACCTGCACCTCTTTAGCGTCTTTTATCTCGCTAAAAAGCTCTTTACATATTGCTGCGGCGATGTTTGCCGAATTTAGAGAAATCTCTTTTTTTACGACCTCTTTGGCTATATCAACTGCGGTAGCGGGCAGCTGCGTTTCGCTAGATGCGATGAGGCTTTCAAATTTAGCCGCCTGCTCCTCTAGCTTATTTATAGACCCCAGATACCTGCTCTCAAGCGCCTTTAGTTCTTCGTTAAATTTAGCCGCCGCTTCCTCTGCGCCCTGCCTTATGCCGTCTTCTTTAGCGCGCGCGGTCTCGCTCTCTAGGCGTTTAGCAAATTCGTTTTCTTGATTTTCGATTTGCATTTGCAGCTTTATCATATTGCCGCTCATCTCGTCGGTGCGTTTTAGCAGCTCCTCGATAAAGCTTGATTCAGGCTTAAAATGCGTGCCCTGCTCTTTTGCGTCGTTTAAATTTGAACTCTCTTGCTCGCCGGCGTCAGATTTTTGATCCTCGAAGTCTTGCCCACGAGCCAGGTCTTGCTTTTTTTCTTGACCCAGCACCTTAAATCTGTAATTTTCTATAAAATGCTCTTTGGCTTTTTCGCTTGATATTAAACTGCTTTTCATTCTATCATCTCATCGCTTTCGCCTATTTGGAACGCTCCGCTCTCGGCTAGAGCCTGAACCTGCTCTACTATGCGGCGCTGAGCGTCCTCGACATCTTTTACGCGCACCGCGCCCAAAAATTGCATCTCTTCTTTAAACGAGTCGCTGGCGCGCTGGGACATGCTGGAGAGAAATTTCTCTTTAAGCGCGTCGCCGCTGCCTTTTAGAGCGATCATAAGGTCTTTTTTATCTACGTTTTTGAGTATCTCGCGGATAGCTGCTTGGTTGAGGGTATTGATATCCTCAAAGGTAAACATAAGCTCTTTGATCGTCGTAGCGAGCTTCTCATCGACGTCTTCGATGTATTCGATCGTAGATTTAGAAGCCTTTTGACCGAGACGATTTAGCACCTCGGCGACGGCTCTTGGACCGCCGACTTCGACCTTGTATGACGTTAGGCTCTCTAGCTTGCCCTCAAGCACGGTTGAGACGCGCTTGATGATAGAGGGGCTGATATCGCCTAAATTCGCCATCCTAACTACAACCTCGCTCCTAAGCTCATCGGGGAAAAACGACAACGTCTCGGCTGCGCTGGTTGAATCCATATGCGCCAAAATAAGCGCGATGGTCTGAGGATGCTCGGTAACGATAAAGTCGGCAAGCTGCTGAGGCTTAACCTTGGTAAGATAGCCGAAGCTCTTTGAGTATTCCATGCTTTTTGCAAGTTTGTCGAGGATCTTTTGCGCGGCTTCCGGACCGAACGTGCGGTATAAAATTTCCTTCGCATAATCAAGTCCGCCGCTTCTTATATATTGGTTTGACTGCATCAAGGCGTAAAATTCGTCCAAAACCGCCGAAGCCACAGCCTTATCGACGCTTCTTGCCGTAGCGATGTAGCGTGAAATTTCGGTTATCACATCGACTTCCATATGCGAGAAAAGCTGCGTCGTGGCATCCTCGCCGAGCTGTATGAGCAAGATAGCAACCTTTTCTGGCATCGACAGATCGTCATAGGTCATCTTTTGTTGTTCCGTGAGTTTAATAGAAGCCATCAAATATCCTTACGATTACTAAATTCGGCGTCGTTTTTTATCATATCTTGGAGTAGTACCGCGACCTCCTCGGCGCGCTCTTGAGCCACTAGCTTCATCTTTTCGAGCATCACGTCGTAGCGCAGCTCGTCCTCGTTAAAGTCGCCTCCTACGCCCAGTTGCTCCTCGACCTTTTTCTTAGCGGCCTTAAATTTCTCCAGCGTATCCTCGCTATCGTCAAGCTCGACGATATCTGGCATCGGTTCTGGTTCTTCTTCTTTGACGTCCTCAAGCATCTTAGACATAAACGGCACGATAACTTTTTTGTAGAAAAAGTAGAGCAAAATCGCTACGAATATATATTTTAGCAGCGGCGCAAAAGGCAAGATATAAAGCTCAAAGAACGAATTTACCTTGCTAGCAGGGGTTTGTCCGTCCGGGCGCTGGAACTCGAAGTTACTAACCGTTACCTCATCGCCTCTGTTTTGATCAAAGCCAATAGACTGGCGGATGAGAGCGTCGATTCGACTTAACTGCTTTTCATCAAGCGGCACGTAGACCACTTCTTTAGTCGGATTTCCGCTTTCGTCTTTTTTATTTTCGTATTTTCCGTCTACTACGACTGCGGCGCTTAGGCGGTTTATCTTAGCAAACTGATCCTTGACGCGCTCGACCTTTTTTGAGATTTCGTAGTTCGTCGTGGATGAGCTTTTAGAGTAGAGTTCTTTCATTTTGCCGTCTTGCAGACCTTCGACCGGGCCGATGTTGCTTACGGCTCCAGGCACGCCTTGTACTTCGGCTTCTTTGCTGCCTTGGCGCTTTTCTTCGACGTTTTGCTCGCTTCTAGCGACCGAATTTGGATCAAAGGTCTCGCTTTGGCTATCTTTTCTGGCAAAATCAAAATCTATAGTTACCTTAGCTACGACCTTATCCGAGCCGCCCACGATAGGCGATAGGACGTTTATGATCTTTTCTTCTAGGCCTTGCTCGGCGTCGCGCTTATATTTTATTTGTTGAGTGATTTGATCGCTGTCGTATTCGCCGTCCTCTTCGCCCAGCGGAGCTCCGTCTTCGCTCACGATTTTTACCTGCTCGGGTTTTAAATTTGCTACCGCGGCGGCGACTAAATTTTTAATACCCGTAATTTGCTTTAAATTTAAGCTCTGTCCGTCTTTTAAATTTAAAACGATCGATGCGCTCGGCGGCGTAGCTCGCTCTGTAAAAAGCGTCTCTTTGGGTATCGCGATACGAACGATAGCTTTTTTAATAGGCGCTAAACTCTCGATCGTGCGCGCTAGCTCGCCCTCCAAAGCGCGCTGAAATTTAACCTTTTGCTCGGCATCGGTCGAGCCGAATTCTTGCTTATCGAAAATCTCAAAACCGACTTTGCCGTCCTTTAAAATCCCAAGCGACGCCACCGAGATTCTCTCGCGGTAAACGTCGGCATTTGGCACTAAAATCGTGCCTTCATTTAAAATTTTATATTTAACTTTATCTTTTTCAAGCTGCTGGATTATTAACGCAGAGTCCGCTGCAGAGGTGTTTTCAAAAAGAACGCTATATCCGTCGTAGCTTACGTTTGAGCTTTTGTAAATACTTAAAAATACTAAAAATCCAACCACTAAAGCAACCGACCCCATAGCCACTAGCCGCTGTTTTAGCGAGAGATTTTGGTAAATTTGCCCGATTTGTTGAAATATTGCTTTAAAATCCATTTATTTTAAATTTTCCTCGATTTGTTTTAAAACTACGTCATTTTGATTCGGCAATCCAATCGTTATGCGAATCGCGTTTAATCCGTAGCCTTTTAGATCACGTAAAATTATACCTTTTTTTAACAGATTTTGAGCAAGCTCGCTTGAATTTTGGCGCTCAAATTCAAAAACGATAAAATTCGTAAAGCTAGGCAGATGCTTTATACCGTGCTTATCGGCAAATTTTTCGTATTTTTTCATCTCTTCAAAATTCGTCTCAAGCGTCATTTTTACGAATTCTTCGTCTTTTAGCGCTTCTACGGCCGCTTTTAGGCTAAGAGTCGTTATGTTAAACGGCGCCCTTAGTTTTCCTAGCTCGCTCATCACGCTTTGCTCGCCGATGCCGTATCCTACGCGCATACCGCCTAGGCCGTAAGCCTTAGAAAACGTGCCCAGATATATCGCGTTTGGAAATTTAGCTATGAGCTCACGAGGCTTTATCTCTTTTTTCGCGTCTTTAAATTTAGCAAACTCCTGATACGCGCCGTCAATAACTACGAGCGTGTCGGCGTCAATCTGCTCTAAAAACTTATAAATTTCCTCGGCGTCTAGGCAGCCTCCAAGAGGATTGTTCGGTACGCACAAAAATATCACGCCGATCTCGTCTTTGTTCGCCTTGTAAATTTGCAAAAACTCGCCTAGATCATGCTCTTTGTTCTCGGTTTTAAAGACCTTCGCGCCCGCTGCTTTAGCATAAATTTCATACATAGCAAAAGTTATGCCCGCGGTCAAAATTCCCTTATTATCGTTTGCCTTTGCATGCACGGCAAATTCTATTATCTGATCGCTTCCGGAGCCTATTACGATAGATTTTTCGCCGACGCAGAATTTGCTCGCTAGCGTGGCCTTTAGCTCAAAGTAGCTATCGTCGGGGTAGAGATGCATTTTGTTTACTATTTCGCCGATCGCTTTTACTACCGCAGGGCTCGTGCCGTAGGGGTTTTCGTTGCTAGCTAGCTTGATGACGTCTTTGGCGTCGATGCCGTATTCGCGTACGACAAGCTCGATAGGTTTGCCCGCCTCGTAGCTTACTAAATTTGCCAAATTTTCGTTAAATTTCATCTCACTCCTCCCACGCGACGTAGCTTCCCAGCCATGCGATTTCGTGGCCGTAGCTCACCGCTTTTTGTATCGCTTTTTGGACGTTGTCGTCGTCTATATGCCCATCAAAATCTATATAAAAATTCGCCTTAAATTCGCGCTGTTTTATCGGGCGGCTCTCTAGTTTGGTTATATTT
>CAUQJU010000115.1:0-4947 GCA_963518005.1 uncultured Campylobacter sp. | reverse complement strand
ACGGGCAACGTCGTCCCAGGAAAGGCGCTGGTCGAACTGCTCGGAAGTCCAGGAAGAGAGCGAAGACAAGTCGCCGACGTTTTTCGCATGGCCGACGATATTGCGGAAAGTGCGGCGCTCGGTGTTGAGCATCGCCAGACCCCACTCGGGCTTGGTCATCAGATTGAGGATGTTCATCAGCGTAGGTTTGGGCGGTGCGGACAGGCCGTTTTTGATGTCGCGGTGGCGCTGGCCGAGTACCTGCAAATCGGCGGTCAGAATCAAGGCCGAACACTTGGCGGCCTGGGCACGCTTGATCAGGTTTTCCATAAATTCGCGGTCGCGCATCACATACAACTGGAACCAAAACGGCGCGCTGGTATTCTCGGCCACGTCTTCGATCGAGCAGATCGACATAGTAGAGAGCGTAAAAGGTATGCCGAATTTTTGAGCGGCGCGTGCCATATGTATCTCGCCGTCCGCCCACATCATCCCCATAAACCCTACCGGCGCGGTCATAGCCGGAAATTTTACCTTTTTGCCTAGTAGCTCGGTCTCTAGGCTGCGATTTGCCATATCTACTAGGATTTTTTGTTTAAATTTTATCGGCTCAAAATCCGTGCGGTTTTCGCGGTACGTGGTCTGCGTCCAAGATCCCGTATCTACGTACTCATAAAACATTTTAGGCACGTTACGGTAGCATACTTGCCTTAGGTCTTCGATGTTGGTCATCAAAGTTAAGTCTTTCATTTTTTATCCTTTGTGAAAAATTTAAATCGGAGTAATTATCTCTCATTGCCTCTTTTTAAGCGATAAAAGTTATCTTCTAATGTTTTGAATAAAGAAAATTTGAGCTTTAAACAGCGTTTTTCGGCAAAAAATTTATCACTGTTTCGCTTGGTTACTCTTTACGGTATCATAGATACGCCGCGGAGCGCAGGCATTTTTTGCTTTTATAGTGTGTAAAATAGAAACAAATTTCAGGTTTAAATTTGACTTTAATGAAATAATGCTTAAATAATCAAACTAGATTTACATTATAATAAAGCAAATCAAATTTAAGATTTTAGAACTAAATTCAAGCCTGCTAAGACGCATTTTAAAGGTAAATCAGTAAAAAAGAAAATTTTTCGTATAAAATTCGTAAAAAAAATTTTGCAGGAGGGGGGTAAAGCGTAGCGACGAGCTTTGATTTTATGCCGGGTCGCTAACTCGCGCAGATCGTAGGCTTTTACGATTTTTTAGGCTTATTTTCACAATAAATCATAGGCATAAATAAGGCTGATAATAGGCGGTAGCAAATGGGTTTTGCTTGCTCTTGCAAAATTTTAGCCTTGGCGGCTACTATCTTAATATACCTAAAACAAGGCGCGTCAAAATAAACTGACTAAAATTATAAATCATCCAAAACGCAGCGCCGCGGGCGGGCTTATTTTTTGGGCTTTGCAGATTTTGAGTAAGACTAGGTTGCGATATTTTTGATTTTGGCGTATTTTTTTAAGGCTCTCTTTAACTTAAGCTCGCACAAAGGAGCATTAAGTTACGATGAGTTCGATGAAAAATAAATATATAATTCGTTCAAGAATTTCTGAAGCTAAATTTAGAGAAATTCTAAAGTATTTCACAGAAGATATAGAAGCATCAAAGATATCAAATTTAACTAAAATTTCAGAAGCAACCCTATGTAAAATCTTTAGAGAAATAAGAGCTCTTATGTCTAAAGAGTGTGAAAAGATAAGCAAATTTAGCGGTGAGATAGAAATAGATGAAAGTTACTTCGGATCTAAGAGAGTAAGGGGTAAAAGAGGTAGAGGCACAGCAAATAAAACATCTGTATTCGGTATGCTTAAAAGAGACGGCAAAGTTTATACTCAGATAGTTAAAAACTGCTCTACGAATGAACTGATACCCATACTACCCAAATTTAGCGTATTAGACGAGAGCGTTATGTACTCTGATTGTTGGAAGGCTTATGATGGACTCGTAGATTATGGAGCTAAAGAGCACTACAGGGTAAAACACTCAAAGAATGAATTTGCTAACGGTAAAAACCATATCAACGGCATAGAAAACTTTTAGCTGCGACTTCGTCTCGCTACTGCAAGCAGAAGGGGATATGCTAAACATAGATTATCTAAATTTAGAGGCATTAAGAAAGAGAATTTCTTGCTTCATCTTAAAGAATGTGAATTTAGATATAATACTAAAGCTACACAGGAAAGTCTATATCAGAAACTGTTGAAATTGATAAGGGAAAATCTTCTTAAGTTTAATCGAGCCTTTTTTAAATACCGCCTTGATATTTGCTCAAAATTATACGGCGTCCTCTCGGACTTATCTGGGTTTTGTACGGACTGAGCGGTTAAATTTAAGCAAAAATAATTTGGATTTACGAATAAGATTTAATTCAAGGCCTTTGCCGCTTTATTATTTCAGCAAAGGCCTTAAGGCGATAAAGTTTATTTTTTACCTAAAAAATTGCCCGCGATCCTAAAAATATCGTCCACGATCGAGCCGTCTTTGTTCTGATCCAAAAACTGCGTAAGCATCGACATCATGGAGCCGCTATCTGCAGAGTCTTGCAAATTTGAGGCTTTTAGCTGGTTGTTTAGCATGCCTGCGATCATCGGCGCGATCATCGGTAGCAAGGTTTTGATAGAGTCCGCGCTGATGCCTAGTTGCGAACCCACGTCGCTAGCTAGGGCGTTACTGTTTTCTTTTGAGCCAGTTAGCACGCCAAGTAGCTCGTTACCCTCGGCGACGCTGATGTTTTGAGGGGCGCCAGTCATCTCGTCAAGATTTGAGCGGCGGATCATCTCTAGGAAATTTGACGAATCCGCGTCTGATTTAAAATTTTCGTTGGCTCTTTGCATAAAAATCGGCGCGATCTTAGAAATCACGGCCTCTACGTCGTTTGCCGCCAGTCCGCTTTTTTGCGACATCGCGTCTATCATACCGCCGGAGCTACCTAAAAGTAGCTTTATTATATCCATTTTTATCCTTTTGATTTTTCGCGAGTTTAGATTCGCCGCCGCTTGTTTGTGTTTAACGAGGCGGCGGCCGGCAAGCCTAGCAGCGGCTTATTTGTAGTTTTTGATCGCCGCGTCCAGGATCTCTTTTGCGGCGTTTGCATCTTTAAATTCTTTAACCTTGACCCATTTGTTAGGCTCTAAAATTTTATAAGTTTCAAAGAAGTTTTTGATCTTATTTAAAGTAGCCTCAGGCAGGTCTTTGTAGCTCTTGATCCCGTCAAATCGCGGATCGATCTTGGTGACCGGCACGGCTAGTAGCTTCTCGTCCATGCCTGCTTCGTCCTCCATCACGAGTACGCCGATTAGGCGGCACGGGATCACGCTGCCTGCTTGCAGAGGATATTCGTTTAACACCAAGATATCGGCAGGATCGCCGTCTGCTGCGAGCGTGTTTGGCACGAAGCCGTAGTTTGCCGGGTAGAACATCGCCGAGTAGAGTACGCGATCGACTACGACCGCGCCGCTATCTTTGTCGATCTCGTATTTTATGTTCGAGCCGTACGGGATCTCGATCACGGCGTTGATTTTGTCTGGGTTTGAGCCTGCTTTGATTTTTGAAACGTCCATTTTAATCCTTTGTAAAGCTCCTATCTCGCCAAAAGATTTTGAGATAATTGCCTTGAAATTTAAGTAATGGATTATATAAAATCTCGGCTAAATTTGGAGTAAAACGAGAACTTTCGCTAGCTAAAATTTGGCTGGCTTACGGCGGTAAATTCGCTTTCTTAAAATTCGGCGAACAGCGAGATTTATAGGCTGTAAAATTTAAAGGCGGCATTCTTGTAGCGGTTCTGTATTTAGATTTTAACCGGCTTCAACAAACGACGGATTTGGATTGCGCTGGAAAATTAGAATGTTGCTGGTTAAATTTACGTTTTGCGGATTAAATTTAAAGCGGTAAATTTAAGATAAATTCGGGCGGCGAACCGCCCCAAAATTATTTGATTATTTCGATACTTTTTACGTCGATAGAGGTTTTAGTAAAGTCCTTATCGACCTCGCCGTAGATGCGCACGGGCGTGTTTTCATCGACGGTTACGCCTCTCCAGTCCTTGTGATCGATCTCGACTTCGATAGCGTCGCCGTTTTTATCGACGAACTGATAATGTTCGGGGCGAAACTCGGAGACGATCTTGCCCTCAAGTACGACGCGAGCGTCATCCGGTAGCGCTAGGGCTTGTTTTACCGTGCTTGCGCTTAAGGCGCCTTTGCCGACGAAGCCGCCTTGATTTGCCGTGCCTTGCGCATTTGAGCTAGAGCCCGTAAATCCGCCCGCCGCAAACATAGCGCTTGCAAGAGCCGCTGATAAAACTATTTTTTTAAACATCGTATGTCCTTTAAATTTGATGTGATTTTCGTGAAATCATAGAGCGGATTTTAATGATATTTCGTGAATTTTTTGTTAATTTGGATTTATAGAGAGCTTAAATTTAGAGCCTAGCTTGAGGCTCTAAAAAATATTTATAGGCTATTTACGAGAGCCTTGACGTCGGCTACGATAGGTTCTATTGCGCGCTCGCCGTTTACGACGTGGAGCAGGCCTTTTTCTCTGTAAAATTTGCGTATCGCCTCGATCGGCTCTAGATAGACCTTCATACGGTTGTTGAAGACCTCGTTGTTGTCGTCGGCTCCGCGTGCTCGTCCGAGTACTCTCTCGCGTGCGACGGCTTCGCTAACGTCCACTTCGATCACGCCTTTTAACGCGATCTCATTTTGCGCGGCTAGCACCTTGTCTAGCTCGGTCATCTGCTCGACGCTGCGCGGGTAACCGTCGATGATGACGTTTGATTTGTCCGAGCTTTTGATCGCCGAGACGATTGCGTTTACGACGACGTCAAGCGGGACTAGATTGCCCTTTGAGATAAAGCCGTCGATTAGTTTGCCAAGCTCTGATCCGCTAGCAACCTCTGCACGGAGCAGATCGCCTGTTGAGAAG
>CAUQJU010000114.1:0-4971 GCA_963518005.1 uncultured Campylobacter sp. | reverse complement strand
CAATAATGCAACCAACAATCCAAATTTGACGCCGCAAATTTACTCGCCGCGTCAAATTTGAGTCAAATTTTAATTATCTTTTATAGTTTTTTACGAATTCGTCGATACGCTCGATGCCTTTTTTGATACTATCTAGATCGGTCGCAAAAGACAGCCTAAAGTATCCGTCCATACCAAACCCAACGCCCGGCACCACGGCGACTTTAGCTTTTTCTAGCAACTCTTTGCAAAATTTCATGCTATCGGGCTCGACCTCGGAGCAGTTGATGAAAAGATAAAACGCACCGTCGGGCTTAAGCACGCTAAGTCCAGGTATAGCGTTTATCATCTCTACGCCTAGGTCGCGGCGCTTTTTAAACTCGCCCTTCATATACGCGATGTCCTCGTCTGCCTTGCCCAGCAGCGCAGGGATGGCGCCGGCTTGCGTTAAGGAGTTTATATTGCTCGTGCTTTGGCTTTGTAGCTTGTTTACCGCGGCGTTTAGCTCTTTAAACGGGCTAGCCATGTAGCCAAATCTCCAACCCGGCATCGCGCCGCATTTACTTAGGCCGTTTATCGTGATCGTTCGGTTAAACATATCCTCGCTCACCGCCGCGGTCGCGACGAATTCTCCCTCGTAGTTTAGCTTTTCGTACATTTCGTCGCTAGCTATGATGATTTTCGTGCCTTTTAGCACTTCGCCTAGCGCCTCTAGCTCTTTGCGGCTATATATCGCGCCCGTCGGGTTGCAAGGGCTGTTTAGCGTTAGAATTTTAGTTCTAGGAGTGATCGCCGCTTTTAGCTGTTCGGGAGTGATTTTAAAGCCTGTTTTTTCGCTAGTTTCGATAAAAACGGGCTTACCGCCGCTAAATTTGACCATCTCCGGGTAGCTCACCCAGTACGGGCTTGGCACGATGACCTCGTCGCCATCGTCGATTAGCGCCTGAAATACGTTAAAAAGCGAGTGCTTGGCGCCGACGTTGGTGATGATTTGATTAGGCGCGTAGTTTAGGCCGTTGTCTCGCTTTAGCTTTGCGGCGACCGCCTCTCTCACCTCGGGCGTACCCGCTACGGCGGTGTATTTGCCGCAGCCTTTATCTAGGGCGGATTTTACTTCGTTTTTGATGATCTCTGGCGTGTCAAAGTCCGGTTCGCCCGCGCCAAAACTAATCACGTCCTCGCCGCGGGCTTTCATCTCTTTTGCCTTGGTGCTGATTTCGATGGTTAAGCTCTCGCCTAGCACTTGAACTCTTTTTGATAGCATTTTTACTCCTTTTTATAAATTTAAGATATAGTTTTTAGATAGCCGTTATCGTTTAAAAACAGATACATTTCGCCTAAAATTTGCTTACGCTGCGAGTCGGTTACGAGCTTTGACTTTTCGATACGCTCGTTTAGGATGTCCTGGATCTCGTAGATGTCGTAGTCCAGATCCTCCATGATATCAAGGATAGACTGGCTTTCTAGCAGGTGCGACACCTTAAATCCCTCGGCGTCTATCTCGATAGTAGCTTCGGTCGGGTGGGTAAAGAGGTTGTGTTTCATACCCAGCACCTCCTGATACGCTCCGACTAGGAAAAATCCCAAAAAGTACTCCTCTTTTTCCACGTCAACGTCGTGTAAAAACAGAGGATTTTCCTCGTCGTCAAAGCCTATTTCGCCGTCACTATCGCAAGTGATATCCCACAGCGACGCCGAGCGGGTAGGGCGCACGTCTAGGCGGTCAAGCGGCATGATAGGGAAATTTTGCTTTAACCCCCAAAAATCAGGCAACGACTGAAATAGCGAAAAGTTTACGAGATAGCGCTCCTGCGCTTCCTCTTGCAGCTTTAAAAGCTCGGCGTTGTGCTGCTTGGTGCCGAGGATTTTAGCCGCTTTTTTGATGATTAGGTGGGTTAAAATTTCAGCATTCGAGCGATCCTGCAAATCGACGTAGCCCAGATCAAACAGCGTGAGTATACTCTCCATATGATCGATGCTGTCGTGCAGATACTCTATCGCGTTTGACGGCTTTATCGTACTTAGCAGGTCGTTTAGTTCGGTGATTAGCTGAGGATTTTTCTTTTTTAGCACGAGTTTTTCCTCGGTGTAGTCCTGACTAAAGAGCTCCAAAACGGGCGCGACCAGCACGGCGTGCGAAGCCGAGACGAAGCGACCGCTCTCGATAAAGATATCCGGCTCCACTTCGTTTCGCTGCGTCGCCATCGTCTTTAGCAGATAGACCACGTCGTTGGCGTATTCGCTCAGGGTGTAGTTTCGGCTCGAGTTTTCTTTAAACTGCGAGTACTCTATGGCTAGGCCGCCGCCTAAATTTATGGCTTTTAGGTTTTTCGCGCCCATTTTTCGCAGCTCGGCGTAGATATTCCCGGCCTCGATTAGGGCCTTTTTTAGCGGGTGGATTTCGGTGATTTGCGAACCGATGTGAAAGTGGATCATATTAAAGCGATCGAGCAAATTCGCCTCTTTTAGCAAATTTACCGCTTCGATTAGCTCGGTCGCGGTTAGGCCGAATTTGGAGTTTATACCGCCGCTTTTAGCCCAGATACCGGATCCTGAGCTATGTAGCCTGATGCGCAGACCGATGTTTGGCTTGGGCGCGAAACGTTCTTTTGCGATGGCGATGATAGCCTCAAGCTCGTTTAGTCCCTCGATCGTTAGCGTGATGTTGTGTCCCATTTCGGCCGCGATAAAACCGATATTTATCATCTCTTTATCTTTAAAGCCGTTTACGGTAATCGGCGCGCCTTCATTGTTATACGCCATAACTAGCAGTAGCTCCGCCTTTGAGCCGGCCTCCAGCCCGTAGCCGTACTTTTGGCCGTGACGGACTAGATTTTTAACAAAGCCCGGATATTGATTTACTTTTAGCGGATAAACAGCGTTAAAGCTGCCTTTGTAGCCGAATTCGTTTTTCGCGCTCTCAAAGCTTTTGTAAATTTGCGAAATTTGCTTGTGTATGAGGTGGGGGAAGCGCAGCAATAGCGGGCCTCGGTAGCCTTCGTTCCTGATGCTTTTTACGATGTCGATGATGGCGGGTTTTGAGCCGGTATTGACGCAAATTTTACCGTTTTCGACGATGAAGTTGTTATTTCCCCACAAATTTAAACCGTAATCATACATTTAAAATCCTTTTAAGCTCCGTCTCCAAATCAAGCAAATCAAGCATTTTTTCGGCTTTCTCACTCAAATCTTTTAGCCAAATTTTGCCCGATTTTAGCTCATCCTCGCCGACGCAAAGGCAAATCCTAGCGTTTGCGTTATCTGCGGCGTTTAGGTGCTTTTGCAGTTTTTTAGGCTCGTAGCTCACGAGAACCGGAAGGCTTTTTCTTAAATTTATCGCTATTTTGTAGACCGCATCCACGCCATCGGCATCCATCGCGCCTATATACACTCCGCTTCTTGCGCTCTGGCTCTCGCGGCCGCCCAGGATTTCCATTATGCGCTCGATACCCATCGCAAAGCCCACGCCGTAGCTAGCCTTGCCGCCTAGGTACTCGACCAGTCTGTCGTAGCGTCCGCCGCCTGCGACCGCGCTCTTTGCGCCGATCTCGTTTGAAACGAACTCAAACGCCGTTTTACAGTAATAATCAAGTCCGCGCACGAGTTTTGGATCTATCTCAAATTCCACGCCGTTGCCGCTTAAAATTTCTTGCAGCTTTTTAAACTCGCCTGCGCATTCGTCGTTTAGACTACCGATTATCAGCGGCGCGTTTTCGTAAATTTTTTGGCAACTCTCGATCTTGCAGTCTAGCACGCGGATAGGATTTGTCAGCTTTCTGCGCTTGCAGTCCTCGCAAATTTGCCCCTCGTGCTCGTCTAAAAATTTAACCAACTTTTCGCGGTAGGCGCCCATGCTAGCGGCGTCTCCGAGCGAATTTATAAGTAGCTTGGTTTTAATACCAAGGCGCGAGAAAATCTCGTTTATCATCAAAATAACGCTCGCATCCTCATAAACGCTAGGTTCATTGAAGCACTCGCAGCCAAACTGATGAAACTCGCGCAAACGCCCTTTTTGCGGGCGCTCATAGCGAAACATCGAGCCGTGGTAAAAATACCTTCTTACGCCGCCCGCGCGGTCAAATTTAGCCTCGATAAATGCGCGCACGACGCCGGCCGTACCCTCAGGGCGCAGGCAAACGTCGTTGCCGCCCTTGTCCTCAAACTGATACATCTCCTTGCCCACGATGTCGCTGCTCTCCCCGACGCTGCGGCGAAAAAGCGCCGTTTGCTCCAGGTGAGGAGACAGCACGAACTCGTATCCGTAGTTTTTCGCGACCTCTTCGCAGATTTTGATTATCCTCTCGTAAAGTCCCGACTGGGGCGGCAAAACATCCTTCATCCCCCTTAATGTGCTAATCATTTGCTTTATCCTTCAAATTTTTACTGCGATTGTACTTAAATTTACCTAAATTTAAAGGCTTATTGCGCGATTTTATCGTAAATTAAACTATATATTTTGCCAATTTAACTTATTTTACGTTACCGACATATCGGCGCAAAAGGCTTTATTATTTTACTTGCTATTTCGTAGCTTTTGTATAAACTTGGCAAGTATCGCTGGGTCGTTTTATAAATAAAAAATTTAAGCAAATATAAATTTAGGATAAGGAACATGAATAACGGATATCTTGTTTTAAATTTCGAGTGTAAAAAGAGTAGAAAGCGAGGTTTATTTTTGCCGCATCTTACGTAAAAGCGGCGGCAAAATTTAAGCTTTGATAAAATCAAAACACGGGCAGGATCGCTCCGTCGTATCTTTTTAGGATAAACTCCTTCGTCTCTGGGCTGGTTGCGGCTTTAACGAGGGCTTTGATTTTCGGGCTATTTTCGTTGCCCGCTTTGACTGCTATGATGTTGGCGTAAGGGCTTTCGGTGCCTTCGATAGCTAGCGAGTCTTTTTTAGGATTCATGCCGATATCAAGGACGAAATTCGTGCTGATGGCGGCTAGATCGACTTCATCTAGCGTGCGAGGTATCTGCGCGCCCTCAAGC
>CAUQJU010000113.1:0-5007 GCA_963518005.1 uncultured Campylobacter sp. | reverse complement strand
CATAAATAGCGTGCATAAATTTATCGGCGGCGTAAACGCTCTGCGCGGCGAAATCGGCGCGGCGCAAAACGGCATACTCTCCGGTATAAATGCAAGCCTGGCAAAAAACGTCGCGCTAAAGCAAAGCGAGTCCCAGCTGCAAAATAACGATATCGCCAAAAACGTAAGCTCGTTTAAGCAAAATGATTTACAAGCAAATGCCGCCGTCCTAGCACAAGCGCACAATGCGACAAGCTTACAAGCGCAGTTTGGCAGACTTTTGGGATAAACGCGTTTTATTTTAGTAAATTTATCGTTTTATTTTCGGGCGATAAATTTACCCACGACTTTGCCGCTTAAATTTAGCTTTTTACTCGTAAAATTTAATATACGGTCGCCGTAACGTCGGTGCGCCTAATTTTTGCATATTTTTTATTTCTCCTATTTTTTGCGCTAGCATACGACTAGCTTGCTTTTTAAATTTGATTTTTGGGTTTTTATCGTTAAATTTAAAAATGTTTTTTTACGCGTAAGAATTACAAATTTGCTTTACTATTTTAAATTTATACCGCATTTATCTTGCGTTTTTTTTTTTTTTTTTTTGAAATATAATACTCGTAAAAATTTATTTCAAGGAGAGAAGATGAAAATATCAAATTTAGCCGTAGTTTTTGCGGCGGGATTGTTGCTTGGCGGATGCGGCGCGCCTGCGTTTTCGCCAAAGCCGCTAAACGCGGAGGCTCGCGGTATTACCGAGGTTCGCAGCATACCTTACGGTTGTAAGTCTTTGGGCGAATTTGAGGGTAGCGACGAGGTTAGCGGATACGGCTTTGCCGCACTTAGACACGTAAGAGAGGGCGCGCTAAACGACATTAGAAACAAGGCCTTTTACATCATAGGCGACGGTAAACGTAAAATCCTTTATATTTTTAGCGAAAAAGGGCTTTGCTACGGAGAGCAAGTATGTCCGCCTGAGAGCGTCTATGTACACAGCTACCACGTGCGCGCGCAGATATTTGACTGCGGCGAAAAATATGAAGGACGCTAGATGAATAAAATTGTAAAATTTACGCTTTGCGGTTTTGTCGCGGCGGTTTTGACGGGATATGTATTTGCTAGCGATACCGCTACGCCCATAAATGCGGCCAGCTACGACGCTCTTTTGAAAGAGTACCTAAACGGTGTGGGTAGCGGCAAAGATTTTGAGGCGCATAACTTTGAAAAATACGCTAGCGACTTGCAAATTTACTGCCAAAAAGGCGTGCCGTATGCGTGTAACGACCTTGGTTATTTGTATTGGTTCGGTATCGGCGTAGTCAAAGATCAGGCAATAGCCGAAGACCAATATTTTAGGATTGTAGATCGTCTCGATAAAGAAAAAGGCGGGGACATAATAAAACAAAATAACGATAAGATAAAATATATTTTATCTTATTCGGAAAAAAAATATAATCGTAGTAATGAGGAGATCATAGGCTATATCAAATCCGAACATCTTGCTTATTTTACTAATTGCGTTTTTAAAGAGGATGAATTGTTTGTCGAAGAAGGCAAAGCGTATTTTAAAAAAGAGAACTCTTGCCTGATGGCCTTTTTGCTTCAAAGATTGTTACCTGCCGATATGCTCTATACTTATGAGATATTCGGCGATAAAAAGATGGACAAAGACGCTCTCACTAAGGTACTTTTAAAAACCGAAGCGCGTAGGAACGGACTTGTAAATTCAGAGCTATTTAGGATACTAAGGGATATGTATTTACCAGTCGGAGGATTTAAAAACGGATTTTTTAAGGATTTATTTGGTGAAGATACGCAAAATTTAAGCCAAATACAATAAAAAAGTAAATTTAGAGCTTTAAGCTCTAAATTTAATCTAAACTCTCCACATTACTTTAGCTAAAATTATCATTACGATGCACAAAACAAGAGCGATGACGTGCGAGTATTTGCCGAAAGGATCTGGCTTTTTGAGCTTATAAACGAAAAAGAGCGATATCGCCGTGATTAGGCACATTAGCCCTAGTACGCCGATCTTGATCGCGAGTAAAATTTGAAACGGACTACCGAGCCATCCGTTCTCGCCGCCAAAATAATCCTTCGCCATATATGCGCCGCTGATAATTAACATCAAAAACGCCGTGCCAAAAACCTTCGCGCTGCTTTTTGTGTAGGCCTTTTTGACGCGAGCGAGGGTATCTTCGTCTATGTGCTTTTTGGCAAATGGAAATATACAAACGTCGAAAAACACGTAACCGACAAAGGCGACAGCGCTCAAAATATGAACGATCAGGAAAAATAGATACATCTAAGGCCTTTTTGTTTGATTATATTTAAATCGGTCGTTTAAAGGGATGATTTTGATTAAGGATTGCGCGGAAGGGGACTAAACTAAAATTTAGCTTGATTAAGTTTTATTTTATCCCTTTAAAATGCGCATAGTTTACTGGTTTGATTGCGCTTAAATTTTCGGCTTTCCCGCCATATCGCCGCTTTTTGGCTAAGGACTATACCGGCAAGCAAGGCGGGCTGTTTGACTTCAGCGACGAACCGCTGAAAGACTGCTTTTGCGAAATTTAAGGAGCGACTAATACAAGATTTAGAAGTGCGGCTAAAAGCGGCGCAGGAGGAGATTATGATGCTACGGCGTAAAAAGGTAGTGATGCCATCCCGCGCAGATGCTTAGCGAGATTAAAAGGCTAGCTCAAAAAGGGCTAGACGCCAAAACGATGACTACAAAAGACGAAAAACTAAGAGGGATAATTAAGAAGATTAAAGACCAATGGTATGAGAGATGAAATTTAGGGCGTATTTTAAATTTTAGAGGCCAAAAATGAACCTAGAAATTTTTAAAAACGATAACTTTGAGATCAGGGTCGCAGTCGGCGAGGCGGGCGATCCGCTGTTTTGCCTGGCTGATGTTTGCAGGGTTTTAGAAATCCAAAACGTAACCGACGTCAAAAATGCGATAAAAAGGGAGTTTGATGATGGCCTAGATTTAACCTACCCCATCTTTGACAGCCTAGGCAGGGAGCAAAACGCGACTTTTATTACCGAGCCGCAGCTTTATTTTGTGCTCATGCGAAGCGACAAGCCAAACGCGAGGAGTTTTAGAAAATGGGTCAATGTTGAAGTTTTGCCGTCTATCCGCAAGCACGGCGGCTACCTCACGCAAAAAAAGATCGATGAGGTGCTAAGCGATCCCGATACGATCATAAAACTAGCCCTTGATCTAAAAGCCCAAAGAGCTAAAACTCAGGAGCTAGAGCGCGAAAAAGCGGCAAATTTGCCTTATATCACCTTTGCAAAAGCAGTCGAGGCAAGCGCGACTGGCATCAATATCGGCGACTACGCAAAAGCCCTATGCGACGACAAGCGCATCAGGGTGGGGCAAAAACGGCTCTTTAGTTGGCTGCGAGATAGCGGATATTTGCAAAAAGACAATAAACCCTATCAGAAATACGTAGATAACGGATACTTTGAGCTTGTGATGAACGTGATAGCCACCACAAAAGGCAATCTACAAACCTTTACGACGAAAATCACGAGCAAAGGGCAAGTAGCGCTCGCACCTAAAATAGAGCAATTTTTCTCAAAGAGCGCGTAAATTTATAAGTTATCCAAATAGTCCGCCCACCACTGCATCATCGCGCGCATTTGGGCTAAATTACGGGCGCGGTTGTAAGCGGCGCGGATCTTGTCCGTGCCTTTGTGCGCGAGGCATTTTTCTATAATGTCGAAATTTAGCCCGTGAGTATCGATGTTTTCGTTGCAAACGGTGCTAAACATGGCACGAAAACCGTGCGACACGATCTCGTCTTTGCTAAAGCCCATCCTGCGAAGCGCGACGTTTAAGGTATTTTCGCTCATATACCGCGCCGCGCCGTAAAGCGAGCCGAAAAGATAAATTTGATCTAGATTGTAGCCTTTGTATTCTTTTAGCAGCTCCAGGGCTTGACGCGACAAAGGCAAGGTAAAAGCCTCTCGCATTTTCATATCGCCCGCGGGGATGCTTATGACGCCCTCGTCAAAGTCGATATACTCCCATTTTGCGCTTCGGACGTTAAAAGGGCGCAGTGCGGTGAGAACTGCAAATTTAAGGGCGTATTTGGTGCGGATGTCGCCGCTATATTCGTCTATGCTTTGCCAAAGAGCCTTAATATCTGCATTTTTGGTAAGCGTCGCGTAATTTTTCTCTTTTACTTTTTTAAACGTGAAGCGGTAGTTAATGCTCGCGATCACGTTGTTTGGCGCTATATAGTAGGCCGATTGCCAAATTTGATTTAAAAGCGAATAGAGCCGCTTCATCATCTCAAGGCTACCTTTGGCCTCTATCTTTTTTAAAATTTCGATGACGTCGGTTACGGTGATGTCTGTAATGCTTCTATTTTCAAAAAACGGATAGGCATACATCTCAAGCAGCCTTTTATCTCTATTCAGGGTGTTTGGCTCTACGCTAGCGGCTTTTATTTCGAGCCATCTTTGTGCGAGTTTTTTAAAATTTGCCTGCTCGTTTATCTCGCTCTCACGCTTGACGTCGATGCCGTCTCTTACCTTTTGCTCCAGCTTAAACCTCTCCTCGCGCGCCATTGCCAAACTAAACTCGGGAAAATCGCCCAAATTTAGCCTTTTGATTTTATTATCGGCCGGGCTTTTGTATTCGAGAGCAAAATATTTACGACCGTCCGGACCCACAAAAATATATAAACCTCTGCCATCGCTTTTTTTTGTAAATTTTATCCTTCGGCTTTAGCGCCCTGATCTCTCTATCTGTGAGCGGAGTGGGTATCTTTGGCATTTTTTTACGGAGTCCTTTTTGTGCTTTTTTGTTTTGCTCCGTTATTATTCCGTAAAAAATGGATATTTGCAAATATATTTTTATATCCGTTAGTATTTTTAAATATACGCAAAAATATCTTTAAAATCCGTCTATATAGGGTCTTTTTTATGTTTTTAGATGTTTTGGGAAGTTTTAAGATGTAGTATAATGGTGCCCGAGGTCGGACTCGAACCGACACAAGGTTGCCCTTA
>CAUQJU010000112.1:0-5018 GCA_963518005.1 uncultured Campylobacter sp. | reverse complement strand
ATAGGCGCGCGAGTAGTTGCGGCACGCGTAGCAGTCGCACTGGGGATCTATCGGGGCGGGATCGGTAGCAAATTTTGCAGACTTGATATTTATCTTACCAAAACTCGTAAATAGCGTGCCGTTGCGCGCGTTTCGCGTCGGCATCACGCAGTCAAACATATCCACGCCGCGGGCTACGTTTTCTACGAGGTCTTCGGGAGTGCCTACGCCCATGAGATAGCGCGGGCGCGCCGCATCGATGTATGGCATCACGGCCTGCACGGTATCATACATCTCTTGGTTGCTTTCGCCTACGCTAAGACCGCCGATAGCAAGGCCGTCAAAGGGCATCTCGCACAGCGCTTCGGCGCAAAATTTACGCGCCGCCTCGTCCGTGCCGCCTTGGATTATTCCGAATATATTTTGCGTAAGCCCTTCGCCTTTACTTTGCTTAAATTTATGATAATCTATCGCCTCGCGTGCCCATTTTATCGTGCGTTTGATGCTTAGCTCTATGCGCTTTTTTTCGGCGGGAAGTGCTACTAGGTCGTCTAGGATCATCATAATGTCGGAGTTTAGGTCGTACTGGGTATCTAGTACCGAGCGCGGCGTGAAATAGTGCGCGCTGCCGTCGATATGGCTTTTAAATTTGATACCGTTTTCGTCCGGTTTTGAGATTTTGCTTAGCGAAAAGGCCTGAAAACCGCCGCTATCGGTTAAAAACGAGCGGTTAAATTTAGTAAAGCCGTGCAGGCCGCCGAGCTCTTTTACGACTTTACTGCCGGGGCGCAAGTAGAGGTGATAGGTGTTGCCTAGGATGATTTGGGCGTCTAAAATCTGCATCATATCCACGGCGTCTAGGCTCTTTACGGCGCCCACGGTACCTACAGGCATAAACACGGGCGTTTTGATCGTCGAGTGAGCGGTGATTAGCGTGCCCGCGCGCGCCGCGCCGTCCGTTTTATCTATACTAAAAGTCATTTTGATATAATAGTCCCTTTAAATTTGGAGTTTTAATGAAAAATATCTTGATAGTTGCGGACGGCATTGTAGCTAAATATTTCTTAGAAAGACTATTCGTAGCGCGAAATAACGCTCATCACTACACGGTTATCGCTATGGATGAGGAGATTTTGGGAGGGGAAAATTTAGAAAATTTTACCTTTTACCGCTTTGATCCGACGAGTTTTGATCGTCTTAAGCAGGTAGTTAGCGTCTATTTTAGCCAGTTTATGATAATGCTAAAAGACGGCTTTGAGACAGTTAGCGTCTATAACAATCTGCGTCAAATCAGCAAAAAAACGGAAATTTTAATGCTTGATCTATGGGGGCTTAGCGGGCTGGAGGACGACTCGCATCTAACGGTTTTAGACGGGCGAGGCATCGTGACGGCTAGGCTCATGGATTATCTGCCAGATATCCCCGTAGTAGCCGATAACGTGGGGCTTGGACAAGGCGAAATAATGGAAGTCAAAGTACCCGTAGGAAGCTCGTTTATGTACCGCCACATAAGCTCAATAACGCAGAAAAAATGGCGCATCGCGATGGTTTATCGCGGCTCAAATTTCATGATCGCAAAGCCAAATTTAATGATCCTGCCAAACGACGTTTTGCTGATAGTGGGCGAGCCTAGCGTGCTTTTAAGCGTATTTAGAAGCGTGAAAAAAGAAACGGGGCAGTTTCCAAGCCCTTTTGGACATAACACTTATCTGTTTTTAGATATGCGCGCTATGGGCGAAGAGGCTTGTTTGCGACTGCTCGAACAGAGATTAAAATTGCACGAAAAGCTAAATAGCAAACGCCTCTACGTCAAGGTCGTAAATCCGACGTTAAATTTAGCCTACGAGAAACTAAAATCGGTCGGAGACGAGAGGGTTGCGGTAACGTTTGATTTTTTCGGTCGCGGCGTAGAACAGATAAAAGACGACGTATTTAAAAACGACGTCGGGTTAATAGTAACCGATAATAAATTTTTCTCGGCCCACAAAAGGATGCTTTTTGAGCTTAAAAGGCCGGTAACGACTATCGGCCGAGGCGACGCGGACGAGATAAAAAAAGGCGTGATACTAAGTAGCGGTTTTGGCGACGAGATAGAAAACCAATCAGCCGTCATCATGGACTGCTGCACGCAGCTAGATACGCAAATCTCGCTATATCATTTCGGCGCTCTTAGCGGCGGCGAGGGCGCGGAGGAGCATTTTGATAGCTTGGCTAAGATTTTCGGGCGTAAGGTTGAGATAGTCGAGGATAGAAATATAAATCCTATTTTAAAGCTAAAAAACGAGCAAAATTTGCTTCAGTTCGTACCTTTTAGTAAAAAAATAAGCAGACCCGATCCGTTTGCGGCGTTTTCAAACGATATGAACCGCCTATACGCGCGCCTTAGCGATAATTATCAAATTTTTATACCGATAAATTAGGCTATTTTGGATAAAATAAAAGCGGAGAATAAGATGAAAATAGATATAAAATTTGACGGTAAGCCGGGCTACGGCGTCTATATAAACGAGCTAAAAGAGCTTAAATTTGGCGCCAAAGTCGCAATCGTGACCAACGCAAAGGTAGGCGGGCTTTATCTGCAAAATTTACTCTCGCGCATAGATTGTCCGCAAAAATTCGTCATCAGCGTTCCCGACGGCGAAGAGTATAAAAATATGCAAACTATTGAGGCGATTTTAGAGCAGCTTTTTGTCAGCCGTCTTGACCGCAGTAGCGTGATCATCGCGCTTGGCGGCGGAGTGGTGAGCGATATGGCGGGCTTTGCGGCGAGCATTTTCGAGCGCGGGATCAAATTTATAAACATCCCGACTACTCTGCTAGCCCAAGTAGACGCTAGCGTAGGCGGGAAAACGGGCGTAAATAACAAATTCGGCAAAAATCTAATCGGCTCGTTTTATCAACCTAGCGCCGTTTACTGCGAGACCGAGTTTTTAAAAACGCTTGAAAAGCGCGAATTTGCAGCAGGCCTTGCGGAAGCCGTAAAGATGGCCGCAACCTTTGACGAAAAACTATTTTCGTGGATGGAGGATGCAGATTTGACGGATGAGGCGAATTTGCAAAATTTAATCTACCGCTGCGTGCAGATAAAGGCTGCCGCCGTAGAGGCCGACGAGCGCGAAAAAGGCGTGCGCGCGGTGCTAAACTACGGCCATACCTTCGCTCACGTGATAGAAAACGAAACGAACTACAAAAAATATCTACACGGCGAAGCGGTGGCGATCGGTATGAATATGGCTAACGCGCTAGCGGTGAAGCTAGGCCTCATGAGCGAGGAGCAAAAGGCGCGCGCGGCGGAGCTTTTAGTTAAATTCGGCCTGCCGATAAGCTACAAGGTGCCAAACGCAAGCGGCTTTTACGAGGCGTTTTTCCTTGATAAAAAGGCGGAAAACTCCGTGATCAAATTTATCCTGCCGCGAGGTATCGGCGCATATGAGATACGAAAAGACGTGCCGCGCGAGCTCGTAATGGACGTTTTAAGAGAGTTTGAATGAAAAAAATTTTATTTATTTTAATCGTTGCGGCGGCGGTTTGGGCGGTAGACGATATCCCTGACGACTACGGCGCAAAAGACGCTCAACTAGCCGAGCTAAAAAGCTCGCTAGATACTATAGAGTCCAAGCTATCCGATAACGTTTGGGCGACTCGCTACTCAAACTATAACACGTTTCAAAAGCTAAGCGCGGAGCTAGAAGAAACGGAAGCGGCGATAAAAAAACAGTCCAAAAATACGGAAAAAGTGCTCGAACTACAAAAAAAGCAAAGCACGCTAAAAGAGCAGATCGAGCTTTTAAAAGAGTTTCAAAAAGCTCCGTTTTCTAGCATGATAACGGCTCCAGAGATTGAAATTTTACAAAAGATAACCAATCCCGTCGCGGTAATCCCCGGTTTTTCATACATCAAACAGCTTAAAAGCGAAAAAGACGAATACAAAAACCGCTTAGAAGGGCTTTCTAAAACCGCGGACGAGCTGGGTAAAAAAGAGCGAATTTTATCTCAAATCGTAAAGCTAAGCGACGAAGCGCAGTTTTTAGACGAGCTAAACGAGACCAGACAGGAGCTTGCCGAATTTAACGCGGCGGCCGATATCGCAAAGACTACTTACGGCGTGTACGAAAAGCGAGTAAACGAGGCGATAAACCGCACGAGCGAGGATATAAAAGCGCAGATGAAAAAGGCGCTTGACATCGTGATTTTTATAATCGCCTCGGTCGCGCTTTCGTTTTTGTTTAAATTTATCATTAAAAAAACGATCACGGATAACGAGCGCCTCTACACTGCGAATAAATTTATAAATCTCGTAAATATCACGCTAATCGTCGTGATTTTGCTTTTTGCCTATATAGAAAACGTGACCTACCTAGTCACGGTGCTAGGCTTTGCGTCTGCGGGTATCGCTATTGCTATGAAAGATATGTTTATGAGTATGCTTGGCTGGACGGTCATCGTTTTTGGCGGTAGTTTTCACGTCGGCGACCGCATAAAGGTGCGCAAAGACGGAGAGGACGTCGTAGGCGATATCATCGATATCTCGCTGCTTAGGATGACTATTTACGAGGACGTTACGATAGTCACCGTAAACTCAAACCGCAGGGCGGGGCGAATTATATTCGTACCAAATAACTATATCTTCACCGATCTAATCGCAAACTACTCGCATCACAGTATGAAGACCGTATGGGACGGTATAGACGTAGTTTTTAGTTTTGAGTCAAATCACAAAAAGGCCGCTCACATCATCAAAGATATCGCGCGAAAGTACTCAAAAGGCTACACCGAGATCGCCAAAAAACAAATGAGTAAGCTGCGAAATCAATACAGCATCAAAAATCCAAACGTCGAGCCGCGCGTATTTACTTTTATCGAGCCTTACGGCGTGAAAATTTCGGTCTGGTATATGGCAAACACCTTTGCCACGCTATCTTTGCGAAGCACGATAAGCGCGGAGATCATGGAGGCTATCGCCAGCCACGACGACATCGTGATCGCCTATCCTACGCAGACCGTTTATATGGATAGACGGGTAAAAGCAGGCGAGTCAA
>CAUQJU010000111.1:0-5042 GCA_963518005.1 uncultured Campylobacter sp. | reverse complement strand
ATACGCCCCAGCGGCGAGGGCGAGCTCGAACTTGCGTTTAAACAACTTAAAGCCAGACTTGAGAGCGAAGGGCTTTTTGATATCTCGCGCAAAAAACCGCTACCTAAATTTCCTCGCAAGATCGCGCTAGTGACGTCAAAAACCTCGGCCGCGCTGCAAGATATGCTGCGTATCGCTTCGCAGCGCTGGGCGCTAGCGGAAATCATAGTTTTTGACTCGCTAACGCAGGGCGAAACCGCGCCCGCCTCGCTCATACGCGCCCTAAAAAGAGCAGATGCAAGCGGCGCGGACGCGATCGTGCTGGCACGCGGAGGCGGCAGTAGAGAGGATCTGTGGTGCTTTAACGACGAAAATCTAGCCCGCGAGATCTACGCGGCGCGCACGCCCGTGATATCGGCCGTCGGACACGAGATTGATTACGTGATCAGCGACTTTGCGGCTGATTTTCGCGCTCCGACCCCAAGCGCGGCGATAGCTGCGCTACTGCCAGATGCGGGCGAGCTAATGCAAAGCATAGACAGGCTAAGCGAGGCGGCGGACTCGGCCTTTATGCGCGTTTGGGAGCGTAAATTTAACGCTCTGGCGATGATGAGAGCGAGATTTTCTCAGGCGAGCCTCACACAAAAAATCGCTCGAAAAGAGCAAATTTTGCTAAATTTAAGGCAGGTTTTAGATGCCGCCGTGCAAACTAAGCTCCTCAAATTTGAAAACGCGCTAAAACTAGCTCGCGCCGCATACGCGCAGCAAGAGTCGTTTTTC
Organism: uncultured Campylobacter sp.; assembly: GCA_963518005.1. GTDB lineage: Bacteria > Campylobacterota > Campylobacteria > Campylobacterales > Campylobacteraceae > Campylobacter_A. The sequence continues at coordinate 4,283 of CAUQJU010000111.1, read as the reverse complement.
GCGCAGATTTCAAATTTCGTCCGAGTGCAAAAGGACGGCAAAACCGTAAATCTAAGCGAGCTAAAACCCGGCGACCGCATCGCGCTAAGCTCGGTAAACGCAAGCAAAGAGGCGGAAATTTTGTAAGCGACTCCGCCCGCTTGCGGATTTGCTTTGGATCAAATTCGGATTTCGCGAAACGACGATTTTGATAAATTAGACTTGTCGGCGCCGATTTTAAATTTTACTTGGCGGCAAATTCGGCGTTATTTCAAGCTAAATTTTAATTTTAACGCGCGACGCCTCGGGCAAATTTGACACGGGTCAAATTTGAGTAAATTTAAGCGCAAAGCACATCAAATTTGACGGCGATTTACGGCTTATGACGCGGTTTGATTTATTTTGCGCTATCGTTATAAATCGTAAACTCGGCGCAATAATAGTTATTAAAGATAAATTTAAGGAGCAATGTAATGAATAAGATTTTTAACCTCAACAACATTTTCGCTTTTCCTCTTAAGGCGTATGATTTGCAAAACGTTTTCTTTTGCAAGGAGCTGTTAAAAGAGCGATTTTTTTGTATTTCCGAGGACTACGAGAGTGGTTTTTACAGATCCCCAAACGCACTGCGGGAAGCTTACCATATAGTTTTAGAAGAAGATGTTATGGACTATATAAAAAAGCTGGACAAGCATATTTACGAATGCATTTTATTTAACTTTTTATATAAAATAAAAGATGAGCTTGAGACGCTAAGCTTTGATGAGTTTAATAAAATTTTAACCGATGAGGAGATAAAAAAAGAGTTTAAAAATTTCGGCGTATCCTTTGATAAAGACGATTTTAACGAAGATGACTTTGCCGACAAAAAAGCCGAATTTATGCAAATAGCCGAGGATTTTTATAAAAATGAAAATTTACGCAAATTTATCGAATTTTGCGCCGATACGAGCGATATACTCGCCTTTTGCGAAAAACAAAACATAAGAGCTTACGATTACGCATCCATAATAGCATTGGCGATAATCGGCTTTGAGGATTTATATTTGAAGCAAAAAAAATATGAAAAAATCGTAAATTTCTACGGTGAAAAAATTCTTAGCGAATTTAACGGCTGGGACGAATTTATCGCCAGCTTTATGCTTGGAGAGCTATACAAAAACAGCTTTGAGAAAAGAGAAGATGACGAAGACGACTATGAAACGATAAGCAATCTTAGGCTCGCTTATAACGCCCTAACGCTTCCTTACGATATATTTCAAATGAGCGGCATCTGGGAGAACAGCGTAGAGAATGCGAAAGAAAAGCTGGTTCCTATTCTAGAAAAGCGCCTAGACAAAAATGAAACCCTCGAGCAAAAAGAGCTTTATGAGAAAAAGAGAAAATATTACGAAGGAGAGTGCGCCAAACTCGGCTTAAATACTCAGGATTTTACGCAAATTCTAAATATTTTTTATGAGGAATTTTACGCTCCGTTTAAAAATTTAGAGACCGATTATCTGTTTAGCGAAACCGAAAAAGACATCGTAACGCCGTTTACTACGCTTGAAGGCGACGATACTTTATATAAAGATTCGTCAAGCGGCATATTATTCGAAATATTTTACGCTTGCGTTTCGCATTTTAATGAGGCCAAACGCAATAGCCATTATAGCTTATTCGAGGCGGCGAATAAATTTTTAAAACGACACAAACTCGAACTAAAAAGAAACGAACTACCGATAGAGTTGCCGCTTATCATCTTTAAAAACGCCCTAATTACGACAAAAGCCGTTTATTTTCAAAACGGGTTTTTAAAAGTAAAAAGGATAGCTTGGGCAGACGTTAAATTTTCGGCAAAAGTTTTTACGTTTGAGGATATCGAATATCGCTTTAGTAGCGAAGACGTTTTTGTTCTATCGCTAAAATTTTCTGATTTTGTAGCCGAGAACTTGAATCTTAGAAAAGAGGTCATAGAAGAGCTTGGGTATGAAACGAAGGCCCTTGAACTAGCTTTTAATAATCTAAAAAAGCGTTTTAGCTAACGCAAAGATTAGCCATGCAAAGATTTTACGGACGGGCGATTGCGGTACTTATTTTTAAGCATAAAACAGATAAGATAATAACGCAAATCAAAATTTAAAGGAGCGATATGAAAACGAACGTAAAATTTTTACTAGCCGCGTGCGCCGCGATGCTAATAACTGGCTGCGCGACGGAGAGCTCTCGCGTAGTCGAAACGCCCAAAGTCCAAACTCCAAGCGCCGCCTATCAAGGACAAAAGATCGCCGTTTCTATCGGACGCTTTAGCAACCAGTCCTCATACCAAAACGGCGTATTTTCAGACGGCGAGGACAGACTAGGCAACCAAGCCCAAACCATCCTCATCTCAAATTTACAGCAAAGCGGGCGCTTTTCGGTGCTTGACCGTAGCAACATGCGCGCCATAAAAGAAGAAAGCGCGCTAAGCAAAGAGGCGCAAAACATCAAGGGCGCAAGATACGTCATCACGGGCGACGTGACGGAGTTTGGCCGCAAAACTACGGGCGATCATCAGCTTTTTGGAATACTTGGCAAAGGCAAAACCCAAACCGCCTACGCGAAGGTAAATCTTAACGTCGTGGACGTGAAAAACTCCGAGGTGATCTACTCTGCTCAGGGCGCGGGCGAGTATGAGCTCTCAAACCGCGAAGTACTGGGCTTTGGCGGAAGCGCCGGGTATGATTCGACGCTAAACGGCAAGGTGCTAAGCCTAGCCATCATCGAGGCCGTAAACAACCTAACGCGCGGGCTTGAAAGCGGCGCTTTTAACGCGAAATAAGGATAAATTTTGCGCTTTAAAACTTTAGCCGATTTCGCACTCGCCTCCGCCGCCGCCCTGCTGCTCTCTGGCTGCGCGGACGACTCGCCTAGACAGCTATACTACTGGGATGGCGCCTACACGAGCTCGGTCTACGAGTATCTAACCCAGGAGGGCGACGCGGGCGCGCAGATCGCCGCACTTGAGCAGAGCCTGCAAAAAGCCTATCAAAGAGCCGCCAAAGTCCCGCCCGGACTACACGCGCATCTAGGTCTGCTCTATCTTTCGCAAGGAAACGGGGCTAAATTTAAAGCCTACGTCGAAAAAGAAGCCGAGCTTTACCCCGAATCGCGCGACTACGCGATGTTTTTGCTAAATCAAAATAGCAAAACCAAGGGCGCGGCGGGCAAAACCGAGGCAAATTTAAGCGAGCAGACAAAGGAAAAACCAGGCGCAAGCGAGCCGAATTTAAAGGGCAAAGGCTCAAATTTAGGCGAGCAAACGAGCAAGCAAAATTTGAAAACCAAGCAAGCAAAGCCCGCCAAAACGAGCAAAACCGCAAAAGGAAGCCAAAATGAAAAATAAAATAAAATCGGCGCTTCTTTGCGCGTTTGCGGTGCTGTTTTTTGGAGCGTGCGCAGGCTCGCAGCCCGAGGTTTACGACTATTCGGCGTTTTTACAGACTAAGCCTCGCTCGATCGTCGTCATGATGCCCACCAGCGACTCAGCCGAGATAAAGGCCTCCGCAGCAGTGCTGGCAAACGCGCTCTATCCGCTTAGCGAGGCTGGGTATTACGTATTTTCGCCCGCGCTCGTAAACGAGACCTTTAAAAACAACGGCATCTACGACGCCGCAGAGATCGCGCAGATCTCTACGCACAAGCTAAAGCAGATATTTGGTGCCGACGCAGCGCTCTACCTCAACGTCGCAGACTACGGCACCTCGTATATGCTACTTAACAGCGTCACGCGCGTGAGCGTAGCAGCGACTCTAGTGGATCTAAACACGGGCGCCGTACTCTGGCAAAAAAGCGCCGCGGCGGCAAACGACTCGGGCGGAGGCGGAGGCGATCTCATCGGCATGCTAGTCTCCGCGCTAGTTAAACAGATCGCAGACTCAATCTCGGACGCGAGCTTTGACCTCTCGGCGCGCGCGGACGCGATTTTGTTTAGCACCGATTGCCGCGACTGCTTGCTTTACGGCCCGTATTCGCCGCGATACGGTCAGGATAGACAGCTTGGCGGCGGCAAATAAATTTTAAAAAGGACGAAAATGAAACTAGCCGAGGCGCTGATACTGCGCGCCGACATACAAAAACGCATCGAGCAGCTAAAATCAAGACTCGCGGATAACGCAAAGGTGCAAGAGGGAGAAAAGCCTAGCGAAGAGCCAAAGGCGCTACTAGCCGAGCTAGACGCGCTCACAAGCGAGCTTGAGCGCCTGATAGTTCGGATAAATTTAACCAACTGCACCGCAAAAGCGGACGGCAAGAGCCTAACCGAGCTAATCGCCAAGCGCGACGTA
>CAUQJU010000110.1:0-5058 GCA_963518005.1 uncultured Campylobacter sp. | reverse complement strand
CTCTTTGGCATCGCTTCATCATCTGCTAGCTCCTTGCCGTCTACGAAAATTTCTCCGTCCTCGCGCAAAAACTGCAAGGCGTCGAATTCCGCGGAGTTTTCTTTTAAAAGTCGTATGAAGGCGCCCAGCTTTTCGCTATCTTGCGAGATGCCCGCATTTTCTATAAATTTAGCCGCGCGCACCAGCGAGTGCAGGCGCTCATCCAGCCAAAACGAAAAATTCCCCACCATATTTTCGCTCGCGGCGATCTTGTTTTTATCCGCGAGCACCGTGATCTGCGCCTTGGCGTCCTCGTAGTTTTTCACGCCCAAAAGCACCACGAAAAGGCTCGCAAAAATGATGATGAAGTAAATTTTAAAATTATGCTCACGTAAGGCTCTCATACGGCGAGTATAGCAAAATCGGTCTAAATTTAGACCGATTTAAGCTTTTTTCAGAGTTAAAATTTTGCAAACGAACATCGCGGCAAGCACGACGAAGCATACGCCAAAGCCGATCAGCGTGCAGTCGGCCATCGACATAAATTTGCTTGATGGGATCAGGTACCAGCCGTCCTGATATAGATCCACGAGATACTTTTGCACGCCACTTAGCGTGACGCCCTCGGGCACCAGCGGGCTATCGTAGCCGCAATCTCCCGTCGGTAAGAACCAATCGGGCGCCCACCGCTCAAGCGGCAGGCCGAACGGATAGTGCGGCTCGGTTGAGCAGCCCTGCACGCCGAATGGATCGTCTCCGTGTACGGCGTCGTGGATCTTGGCAAGCTTTACGCTATACATTATGCCCTGGATCGCGCCCCAAAAGGCTAGCAGGTAGCCGACCGCCGCAAGGAGCAAATTTTTGGGATTTATGATCGCAACCAGGCCTCCTAGCGCCATGCACAAAAAGGCAAAGCGGATATAGACGCACTGCTCGCAAGGCGGCATATAGACGTAGTTTTGAAACAGCGAATGCGCGAGGATCACGAGCCCTACGCTCACCGCTACGAGGATCGCCCACGGCAGACGGCTGTCTGCGAATTTCGCTATTTTTTCCGCAAATTTCATGCCCGCGCCCTATTTTTTGAGCAGCTCTTCAATTAGCTGCGCCATGCCGTCGATTGAGCTGATAGACTTCGTCATGATGAGGTATTTGCCGTTTACGACAAACGCCGGCACGCCCTGGATTTTCGCTACGTCGTAGCTCTCGTCCCATTTTTTAAGCAGTTCGGCGACTTTGGGATCTTCCAGCTTTTTTTGATAGTCCGCTTCGCTGATGCCCGCCGCATCAAGCCCCGTCTTTAAAAAACCTTCAAGGTCTTTACCGTTTTTCCATCTTTGGCTATTATCGTGATAGGCCTTGTAGTAGGCAAATTTAGCCTTTTTAAACAGCGAGTTTTCATCTAGCAGGCTAACGCCTTTTTCCTCGTCCATCACGGCCAAGACGGCAAAAATTTTACTCGCTGCCTCGCCGTATTCGCCTTTGGTTTTTAGATGAAACGGTACGTATTTTAGCCCCGCGACCTTTTCTACGACCTTCGGCGTTACGGTTTTGTCGTATTTATAGCAAAACGGGCATGCGTAGCTAAAGACCTTAACTAGCGTGTTTTGCTCTACGGGTAGCGGTTTTTCTAGCTTGACGTAGTCCTCGCCCTCGGTAAACGCGGCAGCGCTTATGGCGCCAAACATCGCAACTGCTAGAAAGCCTTTGCTAAATTTAGAAAGTAGGTTCATGGAGTACTCCTTAAAATGATTTTGTCTGAGTTAATTTTATACCTTTTCGCCGCCGCAAAACTCACGCTAAGATAAATTTTAGATTAAATTTATAGAATTTCGGCTAAATTTTGGCGCAAAAGCTAAAATTTGAAATTATTTTTTATAATTAAGCTAGTTTTAATAAACGCGTGATTTTTACGTTAGCGAGGTTGATTAAAATTACGATATCAAATCAATTTAAAGGAGAAAAGATGAAAAGAACTCTCTCGTCAGTCGCCCTAGCCGCGGCGTTACTCGGCGGTCTAAGTACGGCAGCACTTGCTATCGGCGGACCTAGCGGCGCGCACATCGACTACGCCGTCCCGGGCAAGATCGGCGAAGTAGTCGTAAACCCGTACGACACCGCGCCTCTAACGGCGGTGATCAAAAACGGCGGCTACACGCTAGCAAACGCGAAAGTCACCATCGTGCCGAAGCCTGACGGTCAGACGATCAGCTACAAAGTCGCCGACAAGCACCTTCGCACGCACGGAGGAATCCCTATTTTTGGACTTTACCCCGACTATCAAAACACCGTCGAGGTCGAGTACGATAAAATTTATAAAGGCCAAACCGAGCGCGTAAAAGAAAGCTATAAAATTTACGCTCCCGCGATATATTTGGAGAGTTCGGGTATGCCGTCTCAAAAGGGCGCGCTGTTTGATAAAATCGAAGTCGTAAAGGCTCCGAGCGCGAAATTTGCCAATCGCCTCTACTACGTAAATAACTTCGTAAATAAAACCGGCAAAGGCACCAAAGTCGTGTGGAACAACCCCGCAGGCGGCGCGATCGAGTGGAACTATAGCCCGAACAACTTCATCCTAGACACAAAAGGCGAAGTGCGCTGGTATCTGGAGCCGAGTAAAATTTACGACCTCAAGCAGCCATTTAGCGCGGGCGTCATGATGGGCTTTAAACAAAACGACGACGGCGCGATGACGTGGGGTTACGGCCAAAGATACGCCAAATACGACATAATGGGACGCGAAATCTTTAACCGCGAGCTGCCTGCAGGATACAACGACTTCTCGCACTCCATGGACGTAGCGCAAAACGGGCATTATTTCCTCCGTGCGGCAAATGCCAACTATAAACGCGCCGACGGTAAAAACGTCCGCACCGTACGCGACGTCATCGTCGAGGTCGATCGCGACGGCAACGTCGTAGATGATTTTAGGCTGTATGAAATTTTAGATCCGTATCGCGACATCGTGCTAAAAACGCTCGATCAGGGTGCTGTTTGCCTAAACATAGACGCTAGCAAGGCGGGCCACACCGCGAGCACGGACGAGCTAGCCGCGATGGATACGAACGAAAAATGGGGCGACATCGTGGGTTCGGGCCCCGGACGCAACTGGGCGCACGTAAATAGCGTGGATTATGATCCAAGCGACGATAGTATCATCATCTCCAGCCGCCACCAAGACGCCGTCATCAAGATCGGCCGCGACAAAAAAGTCAAGTGGATAATGGGCGCGCACAAAGGCTGGAAGGATCAGTTTAAGGGCTACTTGCTCCAGCCGGTAGATAAAGACGGCAAAAAGATCGTCTGTGAGGACGAATACTCAAAATGCCCTGGATATGAGAGCGAGAAGGGCGGATTTGACTGGCAGTGGACGCAGCATACGGCATTTCGCATCGATAGCAAGTCCAAAAAGGGCGTCGTTTATCTAACCGTCTTTGACAACGGCGATACCCGCGGCATGGAGCAGCCTGCGATGGCGGGCATGAAATACTCCCGCGCGGTCGTCTATAAAATCGACGAAAAAGCTAAAACCGTCGAGCAAGTCTGGGAATACGGCAAAAAGCGCGGCAGCGAGTGGTACAGCTCTGTTACTTCGCTAGCGCAGTATCAAGACGATCTTGATAGCGTGATGGTCTACTCGGCGGTCGCGGGCATGCAGTTTGACATCACCAAAGGCCGTCCGGTCGGCGTGCCTAGCCCTCACATCAACGAGTTTGAATGGGGCGCAAAAGAGCCGTCAATCGAAATCAAAATGACCAATGCTATGGGCTATCAGGCGTTTCCGTTTAGCCTAGAAAAGGCATTTGAGAAGTAAAATTTGCGGCTCCCGGCCAGTGCGCTTCGGGGTCGCTTTTAGGTAAATTTGGATTTTTGCGCTTGCGGCTCGGTTAAATTTGCCCGCTCAAATTGATGGGTCGCAGGTTTTAAATTTGGATCAAATTTGACGCCCTCCCGCACTCGCTCGGATACGGCAAATTTGACCGCCAAAAAGGTAAAATTTAGGCTTGCGTTTCCATCCTTTGCGCTAGTCTAAATCTTACCTTTTCCTGCCAAGCGTTTGGGAAAATAGGACTCCAAAAGACAATAGCAACGCCCGAACGCTTGGATTTTCGTTACTGCTTAAATTTACACGTTTGCTTCATAAATTTCGCTTTGAATTTTCAAATTTGCACCCCTGTTGCCGTAAAACCGATATAATCTAAGTAAAAAACGGCGGAGGCGAAAATGCAAAAATTTGTCGAGCAAAAATTTATCGGCGAGCGCGCGATGTTTGGCGCAGAGGACGCGGAGTTTGAGCGGTGCGGGTTCGCAGAGGGCGAGTCGCCGCTAAAGCACGGGCAAAATTTGCGCCTAAAAAACTGCACTTTCGAGTGGAAATATCCGCTGTGGTACACCAAAAACGTCGCCGTGGAGGACGGGTTTTTGATGCAGATGGCGCGCGCGGGCATCTGGTACGCGCAGGATGTGAGCTTTAAAGATACGCTAATCCAGGCGCCAAAATCCTTCCGCAGGTGTCAAAACGTGAGGCTAGAAAACGTAAATTTGACCCAGGCCGAGGAGACGCTGTGGAGCTGTGAGGACGTGGAGATAAAAAACGTCTGCGCGCGCGGGGATTATTTTGCGATGAACTGCGAAAACGTGCGCGTTTGCGGGCTAAATTTGGACGGGAACTACGGCTTTGACGGCTGTAAAAACGTGCTCGTCGAGGATAGCAAACTGCTTAGCAAAGACGCCTTTTGGAACTGCGAGAACGTGACCGTGCGAAATAGCTTCATCAGCGGCGAATATCTCGCGTGGAATAGCAAAAACGTGACCTTTGAAAACTGCGTGATAGAAAGCTTACAAGGGCTTTGCTACGTGCAAAATCTCGTACTGCGCGGCTGCCAAACGCTAGATACCACGCTAGCCTTTGAGTATTCAAGCGTGGACGTAGAAATTTTAGGTGGCATAGCTAGCGTGAAAAACCCGCTCTCAGGCGTGATAAGGGCAAGGGAGATAGGCGAAATTATAATAGATAAAGAGTGAGTAGATCCGGCCGCGACTAGGATAATTTTAGAAAAATAACGGCACGTTTTGCCG
>CAUQJU010000109.1:0-5103 GCA_963518005.1 uncultured Campylobacter sp. | reverse complement strand
TAAATTTAGGCGTTGACTACGTCGTAAAAGCCTACAACGAAGGCGACTTGCCAGATAAATACGAAACTGCCGAGGATGACGGCAACGTATACGTCTACGATATGCTCGGACGAAAGTACCAAAGCTTTATAAATCCTCAGCATACCAGAGACGAGATTTCAGCCAGAGCGACGCAGTATTTCTTTAACGAAAACGGAAGAAAATTTTTACGACATACGATTTCGCAGGGTTATTATACCAAAGAGAACAAGCGCTCGAATTTGAAAAATATAATCGGCTGGTATCCGCTAGTAAATTTATCTTTTTACAACAGGCTTGAGTACTCTTACGACAATAAATACTTCGAAAAAGTCCAAAGCGGTGCTAGCTATACGCACGATAAATTCGGCGCCAGCCTCTGGCATACGATGCAAAGGAAAAATGCGCAAGAAAAGCAAAACTATCTGCACCTAAACGGCTACGTCGAGCTTCCGCATAACTATAGGCTTTTTGGCGGTTCGCAGTACGACCTCGAGCGAGACTACAATAAGCAGTGGCAACTAGGTGTCTCTCACCGCAGAAAGTGCTGGAATTACACTTTTGTCTATGAAGAGGAGCTGGAGCCTACTACGACTACGAGTGGAACGGCCGCAAAGAAATCAAGAGGCGTTTATTTCTTTATAAATTTCTATCCGATGGGCGGCGTGCATTACGACTTTTCGGTAGGTCAGACGCAGGGTAGCTGATGAGCGGCTACGAGGATTTGGTCTTTGAAAACCAGCTCGAGGCGGCCGAAAAACTGCTTGAAATTTTGCCCAAAAAAGAGCTAGTCGCGGGCGAATATCTGATGATATGTGGCTCTATAGACTCGGTCATCATGGTCGATAGCGTAGCTCGCGGGCTAAATTTGAGCTACGAGATTTTATTCTGCGAGCGCATTTTTGCGCCCAATAACCCCGAGTGCGAAATCGCTATGGTTAGCGAAAAGGACGACGTGGTGTTAAATGACGAGCTGATTAAAAGCTTTGGCATTAGCTACGACTTCGTTTACGGCGAGGCGGATCGCAAATACGACGAAAAAATCCTAAAAAACGTCTATAAATTTAGAAAAGGCAATCTCATCGGCGATCTAAAGGATAGAAACATCCTGCTCATCGACGAGGGCTGCGAGACGGGTCTTACAGCGCTAACTTGTCTAAAAACGCTCATGCGCGAGCGGGTAAAATCAGTCACCTACGCTACGCCGCTCATCGCTACCGACGTAGCCGCAGCTATCGCGCCGCTTGTGGATGAAATTTACGCCGTGCATAAGATCGCAAATTTTATCGAAGTGGATTTTTACTACAAAAATAAAATCGAACCAAAACCCGAAACCGTACTTTCCATATTGGAGGAGAGTCCGTTTTATATACCATTACAAAAACAAGGAGATGTTAGGGCATGCAGTATTCAATAGAAGTCAATAATCAAGTCGAAATTTACGATATAAACAAGGTCGCCAAGCAAGCTAGCGGCGCAGTGCTTTTGCGCGTAAAAAACACCGTCGTTTTGGCCACCGTCGCTCGCGAGGATACGCAAGTTACCGAGGATTTTTTACCGCTAACGGTGCAATACATCGAAAAAAGCTACGCTGCGGGTAGGATTCCCGGCGGCTACGTAAAAAGAGAAACCAAGCCCGGAGATTTTGAGACGCTAACTTCGCGTATCATCGACCGTTCGCTTCGTCCGCTCTTTCCAAAAGGCTACGCGTATCCGACGCAAATCGTCGTGATGGTGCTATCCTGCGACCCCGAGGTTGATCTGCAAGTTGTCGCTCTAAATGCGGCTTCAGTCGCGCTTTATCTTAGCGACATCCCCGTAAATGCGCCTGTTTGCGGCGTGCGCGTGGGATATATAGATAATAAATTTGTAATAAATCCTAGCAACTCCGAGCTAAAAACTTCGGCGCTCGATCTTTACGTAGCAGGCGTTAAAGACGAGCTTTTGATGATCGAGATGAGAAGCATCCCGACCGAAAAAGACGAGATAGTGCCTATCGCGCTTGATCCTATGATGGATCCGAATTTAAGCGGCGCTATAGCGATGCAGGATATGAACGAATTTAGCGAAGATCTCATCGTAGAGGCGATCGCGGAGGCGGGCAAGGCTATACTTCGCGCCTCAAACGCTTATGAAGAAGCATTTAGCCAGCATAAAAAAGAAGATGCGCAGCTAGAGCTAAAGCCGGAGATCGAAAACGAGAGCGTCGCGGTTTATCTAAACGAATTTTACAAAAATGATGTAAAAGCCGCGATAAATCAGATGGCTAAAAGCGAGCGCGCTAGCGAACTAACCAAGATCGCTAAGCAAATTTTGACCGACGAAGTAGCTCAAAAAGAGGGCTGGGAGGAGGAGGTCGTCTCTAATGTCCTAGCTAAATTTAAGAAAAAAATCGTCCGCGAGCAGATCATAAACGAGGGCGTTCGCGCCGACGGTAGAGGGCTTAAGGAGGTTCGCCCGATCAGCATCGAGACGAATATCCTGCCAAACGCTCACGGCAGCTGCCTCTTTACCCGCGGCCAGACGCAAGCTCTCGTGGTGGCGACTCTAGGCACCGACGGCGATGCGCAGATGTATGATATGTTAACGGAAACAGGCGCCGTGACGGATAAATGTATGTTTAACTATAACTTCCCCGGCTTTAGCGTCGGCGAAGCTAGCCCGCTAAAGGCTCCGGGCAGACGCGAGCTGGGTCACGGCAATCTCGCTAAACGCGCGCTTGCGCCTAGCATCGATCTAAATTCGCCTTACACGATCAGACTCGTGTCCGAAATTTTAGAAAGTAACGGCTCAAGCTCGATGGCTAGCGTTTGCGGCGGCTCTTTAGCTCTAAGGGCTGCCGGCGTCGATACGCCAAAATTAGTCGCGGGCGTCGCGATGGGGTTAATTTTCGAAGGCGATAAGCACGCCGTACTAACAGACATCATGGGACTAGAGGATCACGACGGCGATATGGACTTTAAAGTCGCCGGTAGCAAAGACGGCATAACCGCGCTTCAGATGGATATAAAACTGGGCGGTATTAGCCTTGACGTGCTAAAAGAGGCGCTTTTGCAGGCGCGCGAGGGCAGGCTGCATATATTAAATTTAATGGAAAAAGCAAACGAAAACATCTCTGTAAACGAAGACATATTGCCTAAACTAGAGCTTTTTAGCGTTGATCCGGGCAAGATCGTCGATATCATCGGACAAGCTGGAAAAACGATAAAAGAGATCATCGAAAAATTTGACGTCGCCATCGACCTCGACCGCGAAAAAGGCGAGGTAAAGATCGCCGGCGCGCAAAAATCAAGCGTAGATGCGGCTAAAGACTACATCATACAAATCGTCTCAAAAGACGGCGGCAAGGGCTTTGGCGGTAAAAGAAGCGGCAAAGACAGCAAACCTCACAAGACGCCCGAATTTAACATCGGAGACGAATTTGAGGGCGAGGTAAAAAGCGTGGTAGAATTTGGCGCCTTTATCGGGCTTCCTGGCGGCGTGGACGGACTTTTACACATCTCAAAGATCAAAACGCCACTAAAAGCCGGCGATAAGGTCAAAGTAAAAATCAGCGAGCAAAAAGGGCACAAAATCTCCCTTTCTTTGGCGCAATAAATTTAAAGGAGAACCGATGCAGTATAAAAAAATATTCTTCCCCATAGGTGCCGGCGACGATGTCAAAGAGCGTATAAAAGGGGCTTTGCTAGTGGCTAAATACTTTAGCGGACACATCGAAATTTTAGCCTGCCAGCTCGATCCTAGCGTCGTTTATAATATGAAAATGACGCTTAGGGGCGGAGTGCTTTACGAGGAGTTTTTAAAAGCTGCTAAGGCTGATTTGGGGCTTGAACACGAGCAAAACGAGGCTATTTTTAACAAACTTTGCGCCGAGCTTGACGTGCGCGTTAGCGATACTCCGATAAAAGGCGAGGCGAGCGCGAAATTTATAACCAAAAGCGGCAAAAGAAGCCTAATCGTCGAGCAAGAGTCTAAATTTTGCGATATGGTAGTAGCAGCCGTACCGCTTGACGGCAAGATCACGGGTACGTTTGAAGCGGCGGTGCTAAAAAGCGGTAAAAACGTTATCGCGATCCCTAGAAAACTTACTAAATTTAGCGCGGAAAATATCCTGGTAAGCTGGACTGGTACGCCTGAGAGCTCGCGCGCCATTACCAGCTCGCTACCGCTTTTAAAAGAGGCTAAGCGCGTAAAGTGCATCACTTCAAAGGCAAATTTGGGCGATCAAAGCGAGGCTAGCTTAAAGAGGCTGGACGAATACTTCGCGCTGCACGGCATAAATGCGGATTTTGAGGTCGTAGGAACTTTTTCGGTCCCGGGCGAACCGCTTTTAAAAGCCGCGACGGACGGAAATTTTGACCTAATCGTAGCGGCTAGATATGCAGAAAACGGCTTTAGGGAGATTTTCTTGGGCGGTACGACCAAATATTTCTTGCAAAATACCGCGATACCGGTATTTATGTAAGACAAAGATCTGAGCTAAATTTACGGCTTAAATTTAGCTCCAAAATCTAAATTTAGCTTGAAACAGGGCTAAAATATCGTAATCCAAGAGAAAAATATGCCAAATTTGACTCTGAATAAAGCCTAATTGTCGGGTTTTGTTAAGCCTTTATATTAATAATATTCTTTGTTCAATTAAACTTGTATGATATTTTTCAGGAAACCACCCGAGAGCAAAAGCGACTTTCTTAAGTTTTTATCCAAATCATTCTTAAAACCTCTGGCAGTTTCGTTAAATGTCCCTCGTAAAGTTTCTAGTGTCTAAGTTAAGAACTTTGACCTCGTCTTTAAGATTTAAGGGCTTTACGAGCTAAAATTCGATTAAAATCTTAGTCTGCGTTTTATAAAACGCTTGTTAAATAAAAGAAAGAATTAAAAGTCGAAACATTTTAAAATTTAAGGGGTATCATACGTCTGCTTAGAGTATTAAATTTATCTTTCGGCCGGCAAGGTTTGGATACTCTTTTGGCTAGAGCGTGAGCCTAGATACGTAGGTACGGAAGGTACAAGCCGCCGATAAAAATACGCGCTATTTGGCAAATTTGCTTTAAGACCAAACGGCGCAAAGCCATTTTAAACCCT
>CAUQJU010000108.1:0-5104 GCA_963518005.1 uncultured Campylobacter sp. | reverse complement strand
ATTAACCCTATGCTCCAAAGCATTTTTAGTTTTACAAATACGCTTTATATTGTCTATCCAGTCATAACTGGCTAAGTCGTGAATATTTTTATGAAGGACCATTTCGTCTTCTGAGGTATTTCCGAATTTTTGTTTAGCAGTTTTGACTCTAATAAGCTTTATGCCATTCTTCTCAAAAAAGCTATCTTTATCTAGTCTCATAAACTCTTCCATACGAAGTCCGGTATGTAAAATAAATCTTATATAATCAAGTAGTTCTTTTTCTATCTTGTATTTTCCTGAAAAAATCTTTATAAATTCATCATCCTTAAAATTCCTCTTTTTATTATATTTATTTACTCTATACCTCATAAGCATATTTTTAAAAAATGGATTTTTATTAATTATTCCCCTATACTCCAAGTACTCAAAGAATTTAGACAGATAACCGATTGTATTATTGGATCTATCCTTGCTACTTTGGTTGGAAATATACTTTTGAAAACCTTTAGCATCTTCATATTTCACGTCCACAAGACTAATCCCATTCTCATCCAAAAATTTTTTTAGTCTACTGATTGCAAGCCTATATTCTTTTATTGTAGACTTTGTACAATTCTGCATATCCCTCTTATCTTCCAAATATTCCTCCAATAATTCCATAATGTTTTTATCTGGCGCATTATTCCTTAACTGCTCATAGCTATTTTTACTTTTAGATTTTTTTTAATGCATGGCTACCGATAGCCTTTGCGATACGATTCGAAATAAATTCTCCGCAAACCAAAACACCGCCTTTCGTAAATTTTATCGTTTCTTTTTCTGGATAAGAATTTGCCCCGTCGGTATACAAATTTGACAGTTTGTGATCTATGATTTCGTCTATCTCTTTTTGGAATCTTAAAAAGCCCTTATTTTTGTTATTTTTGGTAAAATCATCCGCCAAAGATCGGTATTTTTCGATATCGCTTTTAGGAATACTTTCGCAATATTTACTTACAAGCACCCCCGAGGCCTTAAGCCATTTTTCTCTAGAAGCTCCCTTGACCCTACCGATCTGCTTAAAACAACTTTTTATATCGTCAGACAACTTTTTAGGCTCGCACATATAATGCTGTTTAATAGCACCATGATCAAGCTCATCGTATTTGCTTACTTCGAATAGTTTCCTTACGTTTAGTTCCACTTATTATCCTTTTCTTGAAATATAAGCGAAAGTTTATAAGTCATCCTTCAGAAGCTTTTGAATGTCGTTAAATGGCTATTTTGGTGTTTTTTTGTTCCTTTAAAAATTTAAATATATCCAAACCTTTCATCACTTTTTGCTTAACTTTGAGCGATATGCCTTTTGCATAAGTATCGGTCGCCAAGTCGGTGGAATGCCCTAGAAGAATGGATGTGATATCTGCGATTCCGTTTTCTAAGCAATAATCCTTTACGGCTTTAGCAAAATTTCCTCTAAGTCGGTGAAACGATACGTTTGCTTCCGGTATGATTGTATGAATATGTTTATTTAGTCGCTTGCTAAAATAGTCGCAATTGCCTCTGTCTACTTTTATCTCTTCAAGCCATTTCATATCGCTAAGATAATCTATATCTTGATGTATTGGTATTTGTCTGTATTTAACGGCTCCTCCTTTTTGCTTTGCGGTTTTTACATTGATAAATTTTACGCCCTCTCGTTCGTCTATGCTCATGCCGTCTAGTTGCCAAATTTCATTTAACCGCAGGCCGGTATAGAGGGCAAACATCATATAGTTTCGTAAATCGAGCCTATCTGTATCAAATACCAAACCAAGCTCGCCCATAGTAAAGTTGTCTTTAGGAGATTTTTCTTCGGCCGTAATCTTAAATGAAGTTAAGGTTTTAAATGGATTGCTGGCGACTTCGTTGATTCTTATAGCATATTCAAATAATCTTTTAGAGTATGATATATAATTGTTTACGGTTTTCTTGTGAAGTTTTTGGGTTTTTAACAAATGACTTTGAAAATTCTCGGCACTATTATAATCAAGTTCCGACATATCTTTGTTTTTAAAGAACTCGTCTAAAATTTTGCCCGTCTTTACGTAATAACCCTTCGTCTTATCGCTTGACTTTAGTTTTTCGCATTCGGTTTGTATGTAGCGTTTGGCTATTTTTTCAAACGATAGATGCCGCTTAGGCTTTTGCGTGTCTTTTTGTATGATAGAGGGAGTTTCTAGAGCAGGGGTGCTTTGTTCTTGATACAATGTCACGTTATAAAACTCGGCGACGGCAGATTGAAAAAGACTTTTGTATTCGCAGATATCTAAAAATAGCTTATTGGCCTTTATGAAAGAATCCGCATCCTCTTTCGATCTTCTTTGATTTCTTATTAATAAGGCTAGAGAAGCAGGCTTTCTCGCAATTCTTTGCATTAGCGTCAAATTTACCTTGGCCTTTATTTTACTTGCAAGTGTGCGAGCTTCACTCTCGTCGTCGGTAAAAAGACAATATCTGACGGTGGTTTTTCTACCGTCTTTCATAGCCGTATCGAAATAATAAAAATTAGGTCTGTTTGAAATTTTCGTGATTAACTTAGAAAGCATGTCTTGCCCCCAAGTCTTGAAAAATTTCTATCACAAATTGCCGAATTTGCTATCACAAGCGAAAAATGTCCGAAATTTGGTACAGTAAATTTGTATTTTTTATGAGCGCAAACATCAGTAAATACGTGATTTGCAAAGAAATTTGAATATCTCGTGGCGGACAGAGAGGGATTTGAATACTCTAGGGTTCAAATCCTTGGCGGGGATTTGAATTAGTTTATATCTTCTTTGGTTATTTCTGATTTTATTTCTATATTTTTCTTAAATTTACCTTGTTGCCTAAATTTTAAGTATATTTTTTGTAATTCTGCTTTTGCTATGTCTATTTGTGCTTGTTCGTCTGAGAATGTTATTTCAAATCTTGTGTTTGGTTTTATGTTTTTGTTTATTTCTTTCCATTCTTTTTGTAATTCTTTTAAAAAATTTCCTATTTCTGTGTTGTATTCTTTATCTCCTGGTTTAAATATTTTTTCTGATGATTGTTTTGGTTCTGCTGTCAAATTTAGTGCTATTGCTAGTATTATTATTAAAAATTTCATTTTGCTTCCTTTTCTGCTTCTTTTTCAAGAACTTCAAGTTTAATTTTTGTGAAATATAGCTCTTGTCTTTTTGGATCTAGTCTATTGTAATATTTTAGCAGTTCGTTTTCTTCTCCCTCACCTTGTGTAAATTTGTAATATCCTTCGATCATTTTCATTAATTCAGGCTTGGTTTTTTCCCAGTTGTAGAGAGTTACCCTGCTTACGTTAATTAATTTTGCTAATTCGTCTTTTTTGATCAATGTAAAATCCTTGTAAAATTTATGCCAAATTTGTTTAATTATTTAACATAAGTTTAAGTTTCATATTTGTATAATTATTTTACACAAATTAACAAGCTTGTTTAATTATTTTAATTATATCAAATTTTGTTGATTTAACGCCCTGAATACGGCGTTAAACTGTTCCCCGCTTGGAGTTTTACGGCATCTTCCGGCGGGTCTAATTTGCCGTAAAAATTTCTTTAAAGGAAGGTGCCATTATGGAATTAGTCGATAAAGGTTATGAATTAACCTATACGCTTGTTAAGGGACTTATTAGAAGTTCTGCTTCTGGAAAATTTGAGGGTAATGATTACTCTTCTTCTGTGCGAATATCCACGGTAAACGTTTATGACGTCGAGAATAAAAAGACTGGCATTATAGATAGCGTTCAGCAGCCGGTGGTTTTTAAAATAATTTGCCCCGATGACTCTACTGCTGGGCTCGTTGGGAATGCGGTGCGCGAAAAGCTTAAAAAGGGGCCGATTGTTTTACACGGCGGTTTTCCTGCAGGCGATCAGCGCGTTATTACCGTTGCCGAGCCTTACGAATACTTTTTACTTGATTCAAAGCCTGCCGATAAAGCTTCTAAGGGGGCGTGATATGAGCTTTTCTGTTTCTTATGAGCTTCTTCGCGGGGAGGCAAATGTTTCCCCCTCTGGTTCTGTTGATGATGATAGTCGTGCTTATGTGGTTATTTATACTTCAAATATTTTTGAAATTGATGGTGTTACTAAAGAACAATCTGTTATTTTTAGTATTCCCTGCCCCAATAATCAAGCCGCTTTAAGCGTTAAAAAGTCCATTGATAAGATTTTTAATAGTGGCAAAAAGCTTGTTTTTTCTGGCACTTTTGCTAAAAATAATTTTGTTACTGTGCTTACTCCTTGGGATCTTTTTTTATCCGAGGCGGTAAAAAAATGAAAAAATCTTACAACGCCGACAGATTTATCGGACTCTTTGAAAAATTTTACCGCGACTTTGAAGAGGCGGAGCGAGAATTCAAAAGCTTTGACGACGGGACTGGCAAATTTGACTCCTACGTAGACGACGTGTGCGACATCAAGGCGCAGATTAAGAATCTGATGTACTTTGTCGATTCTCGCGGTTTTAAGCTAAATATCGAAATCGAACCTAATCTTTTCTCTTAAAAGTGGCTACGGTGCGGCGTGTAGCGTGGGAGCAAGGGTTCCCGCGCCGCCGCACATAATAGGGTCGCAGGGGGAGCCGCTTGCGGGTTCGCTCCCCCCGCCATTCGCTGACTATTTCGGCAAAGCCTGATTTGCTCCAGATTTTGCCAAAGTAGTACGCGTCTGCTTTAAATTTCACTCTAAGGAGTTTATCATGAAAAAGGTACTTAGCGCTTTTGCTATGTTCTTTGCGTTTTTCGCCTCGCCTATGTTTGCCGCGGTTACCGTGGATACTACTACGGGCGTAGTTAGCGGAACTCTTGACGTTGCGCCTTTCCTTTCCATGTTTGGCGTGATTATAGTTGCCGTTGCGGTTATGTGGGCCGCTAAACGAGCTTTGGGGCTTATTGCCAAATAAGCCGCTTGCCCCGGTTTCCCGGGGAAGCTTTTAAAAAGGTTTAGCGTGTACGACTTTATAAGCATATCTTCTTTGACTGTTTTTATTTACGGATTATTCGGCATTATTGTCGTGTTTCTCGGAGCAGTCGGCGGACTTTCTTATGCCCTAAGTCTTTTTAAGAGTTTGGATTAAGCCTCATGTATGATTTAAATTTATCCCTAAATGA